>JBJEOO010000252.1:0-6777 GCA_051880755.1 Hominenteromicrobium sp. | reverse complement strand
CGCTTAGCTCAGCTGGCTAGAGCACCTGCTTGACGTGCAGGGGGTCAGCGGTTCAAGTCCGTTAGCGCCCACCATGCAATCCGCAAGAGTTTTGGCTCCTGCGGATTTTTCTTTTCCGCGCAGACGCCGCGCGTAAGTGCGCCAAAGAAAAAATTTTCAAAAAGTTTTGTAAAAGGCTTGACTTTTTTCCTGCGCGGACGTATAATAACTAAGCTGTTAAAAAGACATGCGCTTGTAGCTCAGCTGGATAGAGTGACTGGCTACGAACCAGTAGGTCAGGGGTTCGAGTCCCTTCAAGCGCGCCACGAAAAACCCGCATGAACATTACGTTTCTGCGGGTTCTTTCCTTTTTTGTCCGGTTTTAACCGGCTTTTTGCAGAATACGGAGGCATACGCGGAGGAATCACAGTCATGAACATGATCTATATACCCGACAAAGAATCCGTCACGGCGCGTTTCGGCACCGGGGAAATGTTTATCCTCGCGGTCACATACGATGAAAAAACTGCCGCCATTGCGCCGATCGACGAAGCCCCGGAGCATTATATTCTGCTCAACAAAGCCGGAATCGGCGAGATCAACCTCGACCGCTGCTTCCGCGTCGTGTTTGACAACAGCGCCGCCGAGTGGACATTCGTCTGCCCGCCAGACTATGCACACATTCCCGACAAGCAGAAGCGGATCGCGCAATTCTACAAGGACGGATTCCGTACGATCTCGCATGTGCTTTCCGATCTGGGCTATATGGTCGACCTCACGATCCCGCGCCGCTACCGCCGTCACTTTGACATTATGAGCGGTAATATTTCTGAATAAAGTCAAAACCGGGAAATACCGCTTCCCTTTGCCCGCTTTGCTGTGCACCGCCGGTGTTCTCCGGCCGTGCCCCGGACGGTCAGGGGTTCGAGTCCCTTCAAGCGCGCCACGAACCGGCGGTCGATGCAAATCGGCCGCCGGTTTTCTTGCGTATTCCCGCGCCGCATGGTATAATTGGGAAAACCTGATTGGGAGAGGTAGTTGTCATGATTGGTCAAAACGACGCATATCTGCGCGAGCGCTGGCTCGAATTCTGGAACAGGGAAAACCACGACCGCCCGCTGATTTCGGTTGAGGTTCCGCTTCCCACCCGGGATACGCCCCCGAGCGCCGCGTCTCTGGAGGAGCAGTGGGAAAGCCCGGACTATATCGTTGCCGCAAGCCGCTGGCGCTTTGAGCACACCTGGTACGGCGGCGAGGCCATGCCGACCCTGAACCCGAACCTTGGCCCCGATTTTGTCGGCGCCGTCGCCGGGTGCGATCTGATTTACAGCCCGTACACGAGCTGGGCGCGTCCCATCGTCAGGGACTGGGAAAGCTTTCCCCCGATTGCCTTTGACCCGGATAACATCTGGTGGAAAAAGCTGTGCGCCATCACCCGCGCCGCCGTTCGGGACGCCCGGGGCGATTATCTGGTCGGCGTCACCGATCTGCACCCCGGCTCGGACGGTCTGGTTTCGCTGCGCGGCCCGCAGGAGCTGTGCTATGACCTCGCCGACTGCCCGGAGCAGATTCTGCCCCGCACGCAGGAGCTGTTCGGCGTATACCGCGAGATTTACAACGGCCTGAGCGAAATCATTGCGCCGTGCCAGCAGGGCTCCATCAACTGGATGGGCATCTGGCACCCGGAAAAGCGCTGGTACGTCGTCGGCAGCGACTTTTCCTGCATGGTGAGTCAGGCGGACTATGAGCGGTACATCGTGCCGGGCATCGCGATGGAGATGGATTTTCTGGAAGCCTCGATGTACCATCTGGACGGGCCGGGCGCGCTGCGCCACCTCGACCGGATTCTGCGGTTTGAAAAGCTGGGCGGCGTACAGTGGGTGTACGGCGCGGGCCAGCCCACGGCACGGCACTGGCTCGGCGTGCTGCAGAAGATTCAGGCGGCGGGCAAGTGCATTCAGGTAACCTGCACGCCCGAGGACGTCGTTCCGGTCTGTCAGGCGCTGAAGCCGGAAGGCGTGCATCTGATCATCGACGGCTGTCCCGATGTCGACACCGCAAAGGCCCTGCTGCGGGCCGCCGCGCGCTGAGCCGCGATTCCGAATACAGCCAAAAAGGCTGTCCTCCGTTCGCATGGAGGGCAGCCTTTCGTGTTTTCCGCCTTTTGGCATCAGCCCCAGGCGGGGGGCATTTCGTAGTAGGCGTACATATCGCTCTTTTCGGAGATCCAGCCGGCCCCGGCGCCGTCCGGCGAGGTGACGTGCAGGTACAGCGTGCCGCCGACGCACGCGAGGGCATCGGGCACATAAATCGCGCCGATCTGCGCCGTGAAGGCTTCCTCCGTGCCGCCCGGCTCGGTATAGGCCCTGAAGGCCGTGCCGGCCGCGTACATGTCGTCCATCTCATAGGGATAGACCAGCTCGTACAGTCCGCTTTCGTCGGCCTTTACCGAGCTGCCGTCAAAGGTGAACGGCACGCAGACATACATGCAGCCGAACGCGATGTTGTAAACCGGCGTATCCGCATAGACGATGAAGGTGCCGTCCCCGGGGAAATACTCGTCTAATTTGCGGAAGATATGCCCGCGGCTCATCATCAGGGGGATTCTCCGCAGGTCAAAGCTCCGGTCGGGCCGGCCGTCCCGGTAGGTGACCAGGCTGTACGCGCTGAGGCAGTCGCTGTCACTGTAAGCGGTAAAGAGCAGCTCCGCGCAGCCGTCCCGCGTGTCGGTATCGACAACCAGCACCTCCGCCCAGTAGCCGATGATATCGTCGTCCCCGACGTCAACCGCTTCCCCGTTGATCAGAAGGCGGTAGCGGTTGTAATAGTCGTCCTCCCGGCTCCGCTCAATCGCGATGTGCTCCGGCACGCCGTCGCCGTCGAGGTCGTATTCGGCCGTCTCGTCCTCGCCGACGTAAATCGGCTCCATGGCTTCGGTCACGCCGCCCGTGACATCCGCGAAGATGACGCTGCCCGGCTGCTCCAGCCAGAGGCCGCGGCTGCCCGCGTAGATCGGCACGGCGGCCTGCAGATAGGCCGCGCGGCGCGCGCAGAACGCCTCATACGCCTGCTCGTCCACCGTTTCGCCGTCCCCGCTCGAGATTCTGTCCTCGTAAATCACGTTCCGGCTGCCGTCCGGATTCAGCGAAAAGACGGAATAGGCCAGCTCACCCATGCCCTGCCACATGGCGTCCTCGGTAAGAATCAGGTAGTTTTGGCCGTTCTCCTCATAGAGGTACACGTCGCGGTAGCCGCCCGCGTGGATGGTGCTGCCGGTGGACTCGAAGATCTGGTTCACGGCGCCCTCCTCCTCCGTAAAGACATACACCGTGCCGTCGAACTCGTCGCGTTCGAGCACGATCATATCCTCCCGGCCGTCCTGCGTGACGTCGCTCAGCTCAACGGCATACAGGGGGTCGGAGAGCGCATCCTCGGAGAAGCGCTCCTTGAAAACCTCCAGATACACCGGCAGCAGCTCCTCCCGCGAAAGCCGGCCGGTTTCCTGCTGCACGGTTTCGTCCTGCACGTCCGCCTCCGGCTCCGCGCTTTCGGGCAGGCTTGCCACGAACGGCTCATCCTCTTCCGCCGCAGCTTTGCCCGCGCCCGTGACGGCGGGGAGAACGACCTGCACCAGCAGGAAGATGAGCGCGGCGAGCAGCACGGCGCCGCCCGCAATCGCCGCGATCAGCACCGGCGCCTTGCTCTTTTTCTTCTCCGGCATCGGCGCCGGACTGCCGTACGGCGAGCGCTGAGCCGGCGGCTGGGCCTGAACCGGCGGCTGAGCCTGAACCGGCGGCTGCACCTGAACCGGCGGCTGCACCTGAACCGGCGGCTGCACCTGAACCGGCGGCTGCGCCTGAACCGGCGGCTGCACCTGAACCGGCGGCTGCGCCTGAACGTTCTGCCGCGCGCCGCAGCTTGTGCAGAAGGCCGCGCCGTCCGGAATCTGTTTTCCGCAATATGTGCAATACATGATCATCCCCGCTTTCCCGAAGCTAATGCGTTACCCAGATTCTAGCACACTTCCGGCCGCTTGACAAGCGCATGCAGCGCAAAAACCGGGCGGTTTTCCGTCCGGTTTTCGCTTTGGGGTATATTTGTTTCGCACAGAAGCGGAAAACGCGTTATTCGCTGACGATGCGGTAATAGACCTTCGCGGTGAGCGCGTACACCACCGCATAAAGCACCGAAAAGACGAGGAACGTCGCGATGGTGCAGACGACGAACGTCATGACCTGCCGCAGCAGAAGGGCGTGCAGGATGCAGTTGATGATCGGGAAGGCAAACGCGATGTGGATGCCCGCCGTGACGAGCGGCAGGAAGAACACCGTGAGGATCTGCGCGTGAATCGCGCGCTTGACCTCGCTTTGGCTCAGGCCGACCTTGCGCATGATGCCGAAGCGGTTCTTGTCGTCGAGGCCCTCGGAAATCTGCTTGTAGTAGATGATGAGCACCGCCGCCATTGTGAAGAGCAGGCCGAGCGAAACGCCCATGAACAGGAAGCTGCCGTACATCTCATACATCTCCTGCGCGTTCAGCACGCGGCTCTCAAGCGTATAGCTGACCTCCATGATGTGCGCTTCGCTGATCCATGAATGGAAGTGATCGCAGAAGTCCTCATAAAATGCGGCCTGCGCGCCGTCATCGAGCGTGCCAAGGGAGATGCAGAACGCCGTGCGTCCGGCGGAAATCCCCCGCTCACGGTAGGATGCTTCGGCGCGGGCGAGGTAATCGTCGTAATCCGGCACCACCATGACCGCGGAATCGAGGATATTCGCCGCGGCGGCGCCGCAGATGCGGAACGTCTTTTCCGGCTGCACCGCCTTGTATGTCTTGCCGTACAGCTCCGCCGTGGAGCCGGTGAATTCGCCGCTGTTCAGAAACACAAGCGCCTCGTCGTCCTGAAGCGTTGTTTCACCGCCGGTGATGCGGTTATACTCCGCAAGCGGGAGCACCGCCGCCTCACGCAGGTTCCGCATAGACGTGGGCGCGGCGCCCGCCATGTCCCCGAGGGCGCGCAGGCTGCCATCCTCCTCCAGCAGCACATTTTCCTCCCCGAAGGTATACGCGGTATAATCCCCGCCGGGCACGCTCTGCAGCTCGTCCGCGAGGAAATCCTCAAAGCCCGCGGGCGGCTGAGCGCCGTCAAGGTACAGCATGACGTCGCCCGGGTAGCGATTTTCGATCAGCTCGGCGGAGCCGAACCACAGCGAGCAGGTGGACGAGATGATGACGAGCACCATAGTTGAGAGAATGCAGATGTTCGCAAGCCCCACGGCGTTCTGCTTCATGCGGTACAGCATGCCCGAAACGCTGATGAAGTGCTGCGTCTGGTAGTAATAGCGCTTATTGCGGCGCAGGAGCTTGAGCACCGCGATGCTGCCCGCCGTGAAGAGCAGGTAGGTGCCGATGATAACGAGGATAACCGCGATGAAAAAGGTATAGATCGCGAGCACCGCCTCTTGTGCGGAGAGAATCGACAGCGCATAGCCGCCCGCGAGACACGCCGCGCCGAGAATCGCCATGACGGCCTTCGTTTTCGGCTCGCGCTCACCGGCGTTCGCGCCCTGCAGCAGCTCCACGGGCTTCGCGCGCCGCACGCGCACGATGTTCGAGAGGTAAATCAGCAGGCTGATGCCGCCGAAAAGCAGAAGCGTCTGCACGATGCTGCCCACGGAAATATAGAACCCGAGGCGGATTTCGCAGCCGATGAGCCTTGCGGCGAGCAGGTACATGAGCTTATCGAGCAGCATGCCCAGCCCGACGCCGCCCGCGAGAATCACCAGCGACGTGAGCAGCGATTCCAGCCCGATGACGCGCCCGATGTGCCCCTTGCTCATGCCCAGCACATTGTACAGGCCGAATTCCTTTTTGCGCTGCTTCATCAGAAAGCTGTTCGTGTAGAACAGGAAAATGACGGCGAACACCGCCACAACCCCGACGCCAAGCCCCATCATCGCCCCGGCGGTTTGGCCCAGGCCGGGATTGTTCGCGAGGGAATGCAGAATGTAGTAGACGGCGGCGGTCAGCATGCCGGTGAGCATATACGGCACCTGGCTGCGCCGGTGCTTTCCGATATTCTGCGCCGCCAGACGCAGGTAAAGACGGCTCATGGCGCACCTCCTCACGCGTTGGCGCCGCCGGCGGCCATCGCCGTCAGCGTATCCGAAATGCGGCGGAAGAACTCCTCGTTCGCCGCGCCGCCGCGGTAAAGCTGGTGAAACACGACGCCGTCCCGGATGAACAGCACGCGCCCCGCGTGGCTTGCGGCCTTCGTGGAATGCGTCACCATCAGGATCGTCTGCCCGCCGCGGTTGATCTCGCCGAAAAGCGAGAGCAGGCTGTCCGCCGCGCGGGAATCGAGCGCGCCGGTCGGCTCGTCCGCAAGGATGATCTGCGGCGAGGTGATGAGCGCGCGCGCCACGGCCGCCCGCTGCTTCTGCCCGCCCGAAATCTCATACGGGTACTTCTGCAGAATGTCCGTGATGCCGAGCTTCCCGGCGATGGGCCGCAGGCGCTCGTTCATCTCCGGGTACCGCTTCCCCGCGAGGACGAGCGGCAGGAAGATGTTGTCCTGCACGGAGAAGGTATCGAGCAGGTTGAAATCCTGAAAGACAAAGCCGAGGTTCTGCCGGCGGAACGCGGCGATTTCCTTTTCGCCGACGCTCGAGAGCGCGCGGCCGTTCAGCCAGACCTCGCCCTGCGTGGGGCGGTCCAGCGCGGCGAGGATGTTGAGCAGCGTCGTCTTGCCCGAGCCGGATTCGCCCATGATGGCCACGTATTCGCCCTCCTCCACGC
>JBJEOO010000251.1:0-6781 GCA_051880755.1 Hominenteromicrobium sp. | reverse complement strand
GATACGGCGGCGCGTTTCTGGGGCAGCAGGTCATCTTTGCGATTACGGTCTATTCCGAAGAGGAATGGAGCGCGCTGAACGAGGAGCCGGGCAGCAGTACGCAGATTGAGCTGGACAGCGTGGCGGGGCGGGTTTATGTGCTCACCCTGCCGGAAACCGCTTCCTCGGCCGATGAGGCGGCGCTGCGTGCGGTGCAGGAGGGCTTCAGGGTTCTGAACGAATGAGTATGGAAGGGAGAAGGGTACCATGAGAAAAATTCTGGTGGCGGAGGACGAACAGAACATCCGCGAATTTGTGGTCATCAATCTGAAACGCGCCGGTTATGAGGCCGCGGAGGCTTCAAACGGCGAGGAGGCGCTGCGCCTTTACGAGCAGGCCGGCGGCGATTTCGACGTCGCCATTCTCGATATCATGATGCCCGGCGCGCTGGACGGCCTGGCTGTCTGCCGGGAGCTGCGGCGCAGAAGCGGCTCGATCGGCATCATCCTGCTGACGGCGAAAACGCAGGAGATGGATAAGGTGACGGGCCTGATGATGGGCGCCGACGACTATGTGACAAAGCCGTTCAGCCCTTCGGAGCTGGTTGCGCGTGTGGATGCGGTGTATCGCCGCGTCGCGCAGTTTTCGCGCGCGGCCGAGCCGAATTTTTCCGAGGAGCTGCGCTCCGGCCGCTTTGTGCTGAATCTCCGCAACCGCTCCTTTACAAAGGACGGTCATGCGGTGGAGCTGACACAGGTGGAGTTCCAGATTATGGAGTATTTCATCTCCAATGCGGGCAAAGCGCTCAAGCGTGCCGATATTCTCAAGCACGTTTGGGGCAGCGGCTATGTCGGCGAGGAGAAAATCGTGGACGTCAACATCCGCCGTCTGCGCATGAAGATCGAGGATGAGCCTTCCAGCCCGCGCCATATTGTGACGGTCTGGGGCATCGGCTACCGCTGGGACCAGTAAACCGCGGATAAACACAGAAGAAAGGGGGAAAGCGCCGTGTTCCGAAAGGGTATTGCCCGCCGCTGGCTGATCAACAGCCTCGGCGTTATGATTCTGCTGCTTGCCGCGTGCATCACCGCGCTTTCCTTTGTGGCGCAGAGCTATGCCTACAACGGCATTCAGATGACGCTTGTCGGCCGCAGCGACGAGCTGCCCACGGTTCTCTCCTCCGGCATGAAAACCGTTTCGGAATTCAACGCCGCGGCGCGCAGCTACACGGAGAATTTTCCGGACAAAAACCTGATGGAGGTTATGGCGGTGAGCCGTTCCGGCAGCGTGCTTTCCACCTCGACGGGCTTTGCGCCGGACCAGACGCAGGCCATGCCGGATTTTGAAAGCGCGCTGAAAAACGAATCCGGCTACGGATACTGGATCGGCAAGCTCTCAAACGGCGAGAAGGTCATGGCGATTTCGCGCGTGGTGCGCAGCACGAACGGCGCGGTGCTCGGCGCGGTGCGCTATGTCGTCTCCATGGAGCGTGCCGACCGGCAGATTACCTACATTATTCTGACGCTGATCGGCGTCGGCGTGCTGATCGTTCTGCTCGTCACGCTCTCGGGCATGTATTTTGTGCGCTCGATTGTCGGCCCGATCCGCCAGCTGAACGCCACGGCGGAGCGGATTGCGAAGGGCGACTTTGACGTGCGCGTGCAGAAGGGCAAGGACGATGAAATCGGAGCGCTGTGCGAATCGATCAACGATATGGCCGCGGAGCTGGGCGCGGCCGAAAAAATGAAAAACGATTTCATTTCCTCGGTATCCCATGAGCTGCGCACGCCGCTGACGGCCATCAAGGGCTGGGCGGAGACGATTCAGAGCGGCGGTGTCGGGCGGGAAACGTATGAGAAGGGCATGAGCGTCATCATCCGCGAGTCGGAGCGGCTTTCCGGCATCGTGGAGGAGCTGCTCGATTTTTCCCGCATTCAGAGCGGCCGCATGCGGCTGATGCTCAGCAAGATCGACCTGCTTGCGGAGCTGGACGAGGCGGTGTATATGTTTACCGACCGCGCCCGCACCGAGCACAAGACGCTGATTTACGACGAGGACGATACGATGCTTTCCCCGATTCTCGGCGATGTCAACCGTCTCAGACAGGTCTTTATCAATATTCTGGACAACGCGCTCAAGTATACCAACCCCGGCGGCACGGTGCGTGTTTCGGCCTATGAGGACGACGGATTCATCCGCGTGCTCATCAAGGACAACGGCTGCGGCATTCCCGCCGAGCACCTGCCGAACGTCAAGAAGAAATTCTATAAAGCCAATCAGAACGTGCGCGGCAGCGGCATCGGCCTTGCCGTCGCGAACGAAATCATGGAGCTGCACTCCGGCTCGCTCGATATTGACAGCCAGGAGGGCATGGGTACAACGGTGATCATTACGATCCCGACGATGAAAAAGCTGGAGACAAATCCCGAGCTTTCCAACACGACGCAGATTCCGACGGCGACCGGCCGCGTGCAGGTGGTTGAGCGGAAGCAGCGTGACTGAGCCGGGCAGACAAGGAAAGGACGAAAAGCATGACAAAACGCGTAACCTCCATCGGCGGACAGGCGCTGCTTGAAGGCATCATGATGGTGGGGCCGAACAAAAACACGGCGGCCTTCTGCGACGAGCAGGGCAATATCACGACGGAGGATATCACCGCGCCCTCCCTGCGCGAAAAGTATCCGATTCTGAAGAAGCCGTTTCTCCGCGGCGTTTTCGCGCTGATCGACACGCTGCGCCTGGGCATGAAGGCGCTGACGCTTTCGGCGGACAAGGCCGGCCTGGAGGAAGAAGCGGAGCCGACAAAATTCGAGAAATGGCTGGACAAGACGTTCGGCGACCGGATCATGAATGTGGTCGTCGCCGTCGGCGGCGTGCTCGGCGTGGCGCTTGCCGTCGTGCTGTTTTTCTTTTTGCCGACCGTGCTGTTCAATTGGATCAGCACATTCGCGGGCGAATGGTTCGCCGGCTGGCGCTCGGTTTTTGAGGGCCTGCTGCGCATTCTGATTTTCGTCGGCTATATTCTGCTTGTGTCGCGCATGCCGGAGATCGACCGCACCTTCCGCTACCACGGCGCGGAGCACAAGACGATTTTCTGCTATGAAAACGAGCTGCCGCTCACGGTGGAGAACGTCCGCCCGCAGAAGCGCTTTCATCCGCGCTGCGGTTCAAGCTTTATGATTATCATGCTGCTGCTCGGCATTCTCATCGGCTTCTTTATCCCGTTTGAAAATCCGTTTCTGCGCACGGCCTGCAAGCTGCTCTGCCTGCCGGTCATCGTGAATATCGGCTATGAGCTGATCAAGCTCTGCGGCAAATACGACAATCCGGTGACGAAGATCATCGCCGCGCCGGGGCTTTGGCTTCAGCGGCTGACGGTCAAGGAGCCGGACGACAGGATGATTGAGGCGGCAATTGCGGCCATGGAGGCGGTTATCCCCGAAAACGGAGAGGACCTCATCCAATGACGGTCCGCGAGGCGTATAACCGGGCGAAAAAGCGGCTGGCTGCCGCGGCGGACGATCCCGCGTTTGAAGCGGTGTGCCTGACGGAGCAGTATTTCGGCATGGCGCGCGCCGCGCTTCTGACGCACGGGGAACGCTTGGCGCCGCCGGAAGCGGAGCGGGCGTTTTTTGAAGCGGTGGAACGGCGGGTAAACGGGGAGCCGCTGCAGTATATCCTCGGAGAGTGGGCGTTTATGGGCCTTGCGCTGCTTTGCGGCGAGGGCGTGCTGATCCCGCGCGAGGATACCGCCGTGCTGGTGGAGGCGGTCTGCGCACGGCTGGAAAGAAAGCGGGAGATGCGCGGGCTGGACCTGTGCGCCGGCACCGGCGCGGTGGGGCTGGCGATTGCGCGGGAAACGGGCGCGGCGGTGACGGCTGTTGAAAAATTCAGCCCGGCGCTGGCCTACTTGGAAGCAAACCTCGCGCGCTATCCGGCGCTTTCCGTGCGGGCCGTGCAGGGCGATGTGCTCCGTGCGGATTTTGCCGAAGCGATGGACGGCCCGGTGGATTTCATTGCGTCCAATCCGCCGTATATCGGCACGGCGGAGCTGCCGGGTCTGCAGCGGGAGGTGCGGCGCGAGCCGCAGACGGCGCTTGACGGCGGCGCGGACGGCCTTGTTTTTTACCGCGCGATTTCCGCGCTCTGGGTCGGAAAGCTGCGCCCGGGCGGCGTGCTTGCGGTGGAAATCGGCGAGACGCAGGGTGCGGCGGTGACGGAGCTGTTCCGCAGCGCCGGACTTTCCGATATTCGGATTCATACGGACATGGCCGGGCTTGACCGCGCGGTGTCCGGTATCAAATAAAGATGCATAAGGGAAAGGATCATGAAAAATGGTTAAGCATGTACTGATGATTAAGCTCA
The DNA here is from genome assembly GCA_051880755.1 of Hominenteromicrobium sp. Classification (GTDB taxonomy): domain Bacteria; phylum Bacillota; class Clostridia; order Oscillospirales; family Acutalibacteraceae; genus Hominenteromicrobium. The sequence continues at coordinate 2,437 of JBJEOO010000251.1, read as the reverse complement.
AGGATAACTCGAAGGAGCAGTGCGAGAAGCTGCGCGATCTGTTCCTCACCATGAAGGGGCGCGTACCGCAGGTGCTCGATGTGGAAGCCGGCGCGGATTTCCTGCATTCCGAGCGCTCCTTTGACGTCTGCCTGTACGTCACGCTGGAAAGCCCCGAGGCGCTCGAGGCGTACCAGCAGGATCCGTATCACTGCGAAGTCGTCAAGACGTATGTTGCAGGTGTGCGGGAAAAGGCCGTTGCGGTGGATTACATTGTCTGATACCGGCCTGTCCGGAACGCGCCGCGCCTGATCTGGGAGCGCGGCGCATTTTTTCGGCAGAGCGCCCGGCGCCTGAGGGCTTCGGGGCCGTGCCGCTTTGCTCAAATGGCTGAAGGAGGTTGGAAGCTGTGGTCAGGGATATGACGAAGGGCAGCCCGGTCAGGCTGCTTCTGGCGTTTGCGGCGCCGCTTTTGCTGGGGAACATTTTTCAGCAGATGTATTCGGTGGTGGACGCCATGGTGCTGGGGCGCGGCGTGGGTGTCCGGGCGCTTGCGGCGGCAGGGGCCACCGGATCGGTGCATTTTTTTGTGTTTGGCTTTATTACCGGCCTCACCCACGGCTATTCCATCCTGATTTCACAGAAATTCGGGGCGGGCAGCCCTGCCGGAGTGCGGCGCGCCGTCGCGAATTCCGCGTATCTCGCCGTGCTGTCTTCGGCGGTCATCACCGTGCTGAGCCTGATTTTCTCCCGTGCGCTGATGCGCCTGATGAACACGCCGGCGGATATTTTTGAGGATGCGCTGCTTTATATCCGCATCATCTTCATCGGCATCTCCGCCACCGTATTCTACAACGTGCTGGCCTCCGTTCTGCGCGCGCTGGGCGACAGCGTTTCGCCGCTCATCGTCATTGTCATCAGCTCGGTCGTCAATGTCGGCCTGGATGTGCTGTTCGTCATGGTGCTGCGCTGGGGCGTGGCGGGCGCGGCATGGGCCACGGTGCTGGCGCAGGCGCTTTCCGGGTGCATGTGCCTTTTTGTTCTGAGCCGCATGGCGCTGATGCGCTTTGAAAAAGGCGACGCAAGTCCGGACGGAGCCATGCTGCTCGAGCTGCTGCGGCTCGGGGTACCGGTCGGCATCATGAATTCCGTCACGGCGGTCGGCGGCATGATCCTGCAGGGCGTGGTCAACGGCTTCGGCTCGGTCACGGTCGCGGCCTATACGGCGGGATCCAGAATCATGAGCCTTGCCGAGCAGCCGGGCAATATCATCGGCCTTTCGCTCGGCACCTATGTCGGGCAGAATCTCGGCGCGCAGCGCATCGACCGCATCCGGCTCGGCGTGCGCCGGGCGATTGTCCTGTCGCTCGCGGTCAGCGCGGCCATCGGCGCAGCGCTGATTTTCTTCGGGCGCGGGCTTGTGGAAATTTTCGTTTCCGGCACGGAGCAGGCGGTCATCGAAGCGTCGTACCCCTATCTTTTCGCCATCGGCGCGATGATGTGGGTGCTCGGCCTGCTGTTTGTGTACCGCTTTTCGCTGCAGAGCATGGGCGATACCGTGATGCCGATGCTTTCCGGCGCGCTGGAGCTTGTGCTGCGCATCTCGGTGGTGCTTCTCCTGTCTCAGCTCCTTGACCTCGGCTTTCTTTCCGTCTGCATCGCAGAGGTTTCCGCGTGGTTCGGCGCGGCGGCGATGCTGTGCGTGACCTATTATGTCCGCATGCACAGAATAACAAATCAAACTGTATTGAAAAGGTAAATGAAGTATGGCAAAAACAGAACGTATTCAAAATATGACGCAGGGCAGCCCGGCCCGGCTGATTTTCTCCTTTGCGATTCCGCTGATGCTCGGCAACGCGTTTCAGCAGTTTTACACCGTGGTCGATACCGCAATCGTCGGGCAGGCGCTCGGCGTCAGCGCGCTGGCGGCGCTCGGCGCGGCAGACTGGCTCAACTGGCTGGTGCTCGGTGTGATTCAGGGCTTTGCACAGGGCTTTTCCATTCACATGGCGCAGCGCTTCGGCGCCGACGACGAGGAGGGGCTGAACCGCTCCATCGGCGCGACCATTACGCTTGCCGCCGTGATTTCGGTGGTGATGCTGATTCTGAGTCAGGCCGCGATGGGGCCGGTGCTGCGCGCCATGAACACGCCCGAGGAGGTCATCGGCGGCGCCTTTACCTATCTGCGCATTATGTTCGCGGGCATTCCGGTCATTATGGCATACAACGTGCTGGCCAGCATTCTGCGCGCGCTCGGCGACAGCAAAACGCCGCTGTATGCGATGGTGAGCGCTTCGCTTTTGAATATCGCGCTGGATCTTGTCTTTGTCATGCTTCTGCACTGGGGCATCGCGGGCGCGGTGGTCGCCACGCTGATCGCCCAGCTTTTCGCGGCGCTGTACTGCCTCAGGGCGGTGCTGCGCATCCGGATGATCCGGCTGAAAAAGGAGTATTTTCT
>JBJEOO010000250.1:0-6847 GCA_051880755.1 Hominenteromicrobium sp. | reverse complement strand
CATCAAGGTGGCACAGCGCTGCCCGGGCAAAATCATCGTCTGCCACGTTCTGCGCTACACGGTGTTTTACAACACGCTGAAATCGATTCTCGACAGCGGCCGGATCGGCGAGGTCGTTTCCGTCTGCGCGAATGAGAATGTCGGCTACTGGCATCAGGCGCATTCGTTCGTGCGCGGCAACTGGCGAAACAGCGATGAGACCAGCCCGATGATTCTGCAGAAGTGCTGCCATGATATGGATATCTACACTTGGCTGCTCGGCAAGACCTGCAAGGCGGTTTCGTCCATCGGCGACACACATCTTTTCAAAAAGGAATGCGCGCCTGAGGGGGCCACGCCGTACTGTCTCGGCGGATGTAAGGCGAAGGAAGCCTGCAAGTTCGACGCGGAGAAGATTTATATCACGGATCCGAAAACCGGCATTCAGCACGGCAATACGTGGATGGCCGGCGTCGCCTGCGGTGTGAATCCCACGGTGGAGCGTACCTACGAGGCGCTGCGGAACGGCCAGTATGGACGCTGTGTTTATATGTGCGACAACAATGTAGTCGACCACCAGCAGACGAACCTGCTCTTTACGGACGGCACCACCATGAGCTTCACCATGTGTGCATTCACGGAGAAGTGCTACCGCTACTTCAAGGCGATGGGTATGAACGGTGAGATCGAGGCGGATATGCTCTCCAATCAAATTCATGTGCGCGTGTTCGGTGAGCCGGAGGAGGTTATCGACGTCGCGCAGCTTGCGAACGATCTCAAGGGGCACGGCGGCGGCGACAGCGGCATCGTCAACGATTTTCTCGATATGCTCATCAACGAGACCGAGGCAACGGAGCGCACAACGACGCTGGAGCATTCGCTCGAAAGCCATTTTATCGCGCTCGCGGCGGAACAGTCCCGTCTGAACGGCGGCGCGCTGGTTGATATGGAAGCCTTTAAAAGCGGCAGAAGCTGACGAATTCAAATATAAAAACAGAGGGGTTGTGAAGAACATGGAATTACCAAAGCTGACGTTTCCGCCCAAAACCTATAGCGTATCGGACAGTATCAAAGACCAGAAGCGGACGTCTTCTTTTGCGTGGAAGCTTTCAGCCGAGATCGCTGCGCATGACCGCAAGAGTTGGATAGATGCGCAGAATGCCGTGAACAAGAAAAAGCTGATGCCGGATGCGTGCAAAAAGGTCAACGAGCATTACAAGAGAATTCGCGGCCAGATTGATCAGGGGATGCAGGCGTATATTCTGGAGCATGACGGGCAAATCGATTCCTGGGCGGATTCCGCCGGCGAAACGGTTCTCCGACATCAGGATGTTGAGAGTGCCGCGTTTGTGTTTGACTATTTCGGGGAGGATTATGTGGATTCCTCTTCGGGAAAGGCTGCCCGAAAATCATCCGGACTGGTCTATCGGAATGAATACCGGTTTCCGGGTACGGAGCAATACAACAAGCTGGAACCGGAATGGGAACGATTGAACGAAAGCGTCAAAAAAGCGAAGGCTGGCTGCGCTGCTCTTTCCGGGCTGCTGAGTCTGATCGGAGCTGTTTACCTGCTGTTCGGCATTGTTTCTGTTTTGGGCGATATATTGTTCGGCTTTGGCCGTGTGCTGGATCCTATCATCGAGGCCAGCGACATAAGTATGAGTATCAGCCTCATCGCCGCGCTGCCGTATATTCTGTATGCTCTCATCGTGGGCATAGCCGGCGAGGTATCCGACCCGATGGCCATCTTCTGCATTGTCCTGCTCCTTGGTGCGTGCCTGATCGGCATGCTGTTCTGCTTTTCCTTTTTCAAGAGCTATCGCAAAGATGCGAAAGCCCTGAAGCGCGCAAAGAACGAGCTGCACCAGTTTATGGTCAGCACGGACTTTAAGAGAATCGCGGCGGAGAACGAGGCGCTGTGCAAAAAGAACGAGGACTTGGCGGAGCAATGGCACAGGGCGTGGTATCGCTGGGTTTGCAGCATCAAAGATGCGGCAAAGGTCGCGCCTAAGGAGACATATGAGATCATCATGGATGCGTTTAGCAGCGATTTTGAGAAGAAAGTCGCAAGCGCCGATTTGAATGCGCTCATCAAAAAGGAAAAAGAGAAAAACAAACGGTGAGATTCTAAAGAGGAGCCTGACGCTTACAGCGGCGGATGATGGGGCAGATGGACCCCACCCGCACCGGACACGGCGGGTTCAGGCAGCGCTGCTGTGCCGGCACCTCGCAAACTGAACGGAGAATACGACAAAACCCACGGCGTATAGGACTGCCGTGGGTTTTGTCTTTCCGAAGCATGAAAGCCGCAGGCTTTGCATAGAAATGGAACACATCAAAGGTGAGGGTGTGTTACGATGAAGCAAAGTGTCGACGACAGAGCTGCCATGCTTGGAGAATACATCGTGCAGAATAAGGCGACCGTGCGCCGCGCGGCAAAGCAGTTCGGCGTGAGCAAGTCAACGGTACATAAAGATGTAGCGGAGCGGCTGCGGCATGTGGACATGGGCTTGTACAAAGAAGTGCGGGATGTTTTGGCCGTGAACAAAGCGCAGCGCCATATCCGCGGCGGCATGGCGACAAAGCGCAAGTATGAGCATAGGGACAAAAAAGACTGAGCGGCGGCAGAATACATAGAAAAAAAGATCCGCACGGGCCGTGGACAACGGCTCTGCGGATCTCCTGAAGTCTGAAAAAGTCAGGGTTCGGTTTTCGGTGCGGAAGCAGCCGGCTGTGATGCGCTGCTTTTCGGCAGTGCATATTTATCTGTGAAGCGGTTGTAATACCCCGTGAAACGCGGCTCGCCGGAGGTTTTGACCTCATTCAGATAGCCGTGCGTATCCATGGAGGAATCCTTGATCTGGATCATGCAGACCGCGATATTCGAGCAATGGTCGGAAATGCGCTCGTAGTTATTGAGAATATCGGAGAGCACGAAGCCAAGCTCGATGGTGCACTTGCCTTCCTGCAGGCGGCGGACATGCCGGTTTTTCAGCTCGACCTTCAGGCTGTCAATAACCTGCTCGAGCGGCTCGACCTCATAGGCCAGATGAAGATCGTTCTTGGAGAAAGCGTCCGTCGTGATATTCAGAATCTCGATCACGGCGTTTGTAAAGATCTTCAGCTCCTCCTGCGCCTTTTTGGAGAATTGCAGACCTTTTTCGTGAATTTCCCGCGCGACACGCAGCAGATTCACGGCGTGGTCGCTGATGCGCTCGAAATCACCGATGGTATGCAGAAGCTGCGAGACGTCATTGCTGTCCGCGGTGGAGAGGTTTTTGCTGGAAATTTTGACGAGATACGAACCGAGCTTGTCCTCATACTGGTCCACCTTGTCCTCGTTCTGTTCGATCTGTGCGGCGATATCCTCGTCAAAATGCGAGAGCAGACCGATGGCGTCGAGAATCGTGTCGCGCGCCACCGTGGCCATTTTGACCGTTGCGTTGCGGCACTCCGCAATCGCGAAGGAAGGGGAAAGCAGCAGGCGGTCGTCGAGCAGGACGGTGTGTTCGTCCGCCTGCTCGCCGCGGCGGACAGGCTTATCGCGGACGGTCAGCACGGCCAGCTTTTCAAGCTGCTTGCAGAACGGCAGTAAAATGAGCGTTGTGAGCAGGTTGAATACGGAATGCACAACGGCGATCATGAAAGACGAAATCGGCTGGTCGGTGAACGTGAAATTGAAAATCGCGTCGGCCAGATAGAAGCCGGAAAGGCAGATCACCGTGCCGAGCACATTGAAATAGATGTGTACGGCAGTGACGCGCTTGGCGTTCTTTGAGGTGCCGATGGAGGACAGCAGCGCCGTGATGCAGGTGCCGATGTTCTGACCCATGATGATCGGCAGCGCCATGCTGAACGAAATACCGCCCGTCATGGCCAGAGACTGCAGAATGCCGAGAGAAGCCGCAGAGCTTTGAATCAGCGCGGTGATCAGCATGCCGACCAGAATCGCGACAATCGGATTGTTGAGCATCATCAGAATATCCTTGAACTGCGGCAGATCGGCAAGCGGCTTTACGGAATTGCTCATCAGCGTCATGCCGGTCATCAGAATGGAAAATCCGATACATACCGAGCCGATATCCTTTTTCTTGCTGCTCTTCGCGAACATGATCAGAATGATGCCGATCAGGGCGATAACCGGGGAGAAATTCTCCGGCTTGAGCAGCTGCACAAACACGTTGTCGCTTGTGATGCCGGAAAGGCTCAGAATCCAGGCGGTGACGGTGGTGCCGATATTGGAACCCATGATAACGCCGATGGTCTGGCCAAGCTCCATAATACCGGAGTTGACAAGACCGACCAGCATGACCGTCATAGCGGAGGAGGACTGAATCGCAATGGTAATCGCCATGCCGAGCAGAAGGCTCTTGAAGCGATTGGAGGTCATGGAACGAAGAACGCGCTCCAGCTTACCGCCGACCATTTTTTCAAGGCTGGAGGAAAGCAGGTGCATGCCGTACAGGAAAAACGCAAGTCCGCCGAAAAGTGTTATAACGGAGAAAATGTCCATTTAAGTCTGCAGCTCCTTTTTGTTTTCAGAACGCTCATTTCAATGAAACTTTACTTATTTTTTATCTGTTCTTTACATACATTCTTATTCTAACATAGACCCCGGACGGAATTCAATGCCTTTTTCAGAAAAAGTCCCTATTTGCAGAAATTTGGCATATGGCGTTCCGTTCCTTGACGATTTGCGGGCGCCGCGCTATACTATATAAAAGCATGATGGGGCGAAAAGGAGCGGAACGAAAGGAAAGTGACCTGTATATGAAAATCTATGCGGTGATTGTTGCGGCCGGCAATTCCACCCGGATGCAGAGCGGCGGCGTTTCCAAAACGATGATGACGGTCGGCGGGGAGCCGGTTCTGCGCCGCACGCTGCGCGCGTTTGACGCAGCGCCCTGCATCGATGAAATGGTGGTTGTCGCAAGGGCCTGTGACTTTGAGGCGGTCCGCGAAGCGGCGCGGCCGATCCGTAAGCCGGTGCGGCTTGCACAGGGCGGCCGGGAACGGCAGGATTCCGTGGCAAACGGCGCGGCAATGTGTGTCGGCGCGGATTACATTGCCGTACACGACGGTGCGCGGCCGTTTGTTGCGCCGGAGCTGATCGAAAAGGTCTGTGCGGATGCCCAACAGTATGGCGCGGCGACATTGGCCGTGCCGGTCAAGGATACGATTAAGATTGCAACGGCGGACGATTTTGTGGGCGGTACGCCGGACCGCGCGCAGCTCCGTTCGGTGCAGACGCCGCAGGTGTTCAGCCTGCCGCTGTATGAACGCGCGCTTGCCGCGGCCGAAGCGGCGGGAAAGCGGTATACGGACGACTGCCAGCTTATCGAAGCGGCCGGCGGCCGGGTCTTCCTGACGATGGGCGACTACCGAAACATCAAAATCACAACACCGGAGGATCTGCTGGTTGCGGAATCCTTTGCAAAAACGGAGAATAAAAACGGCTGAGAGCCGGGAAAGGCTGGATCAATATGAGAATCGGACATGGATATGACGTACACGCTTTGGCGGAACACCGCGACCTGATCATCGGCGGGGTGCAGATTCCGTATGAACTCGGGCTGCTCGGGCATTCCGATGCGGATGTGCTGGCGCATGCGATTTCGGACGCGCTGCTCGGCGCCGCCGCACTCGGCGATATCGGCGTGCTTTTCCCGGACAATGATCCGCAGTATGAGGGTGCAGACAGCCTGAAGCTGCTTTCAGCAGTCGTGGCGGCGGTGCGCCGCAAGGGTTATGCCGTCGGGAATATCGATGCGACCGTTATCGCGCAGCGCCCAAAGCTGCGCCCGTATATCGATGAAATGCGGCGGAATATCGCCTCGGCCTGCAATATCGACATGGACTGCGTCAGCATTAAGGCGACGACGGAGGAATGCCTCGGCTTTACGGGACGCGGAGAGGGAATTTCGGCGCACGCGGTCTGTCTGCTCGTCTGAGCCGCGCGCAGAACAGGCACATATCTGCGGCTTGTCTCATATTCTGGAACAGAGTACAGACAGGCCTATGGAGAAAGCAGGAGGTGCTTGTTATGGGCAATCGAAACAGCCCGGAAGAAAAGCCGGTTATCGTGGTCAGCAGCGTGACGTATGCGCTGAAGGGCCGCGACCTGCTTTTCAGAAAGGGCATCAAAGCGTATGTGGAACGGCTTCCGCGCACGCGTGAAAGCGGCTGCGGCTACGGGATCTATGTGCCGGTGCGCACCGGAGAAGCGGAGCAGATCCTGCGCGAAGCGGGCGTCAAGGTGTTCCATCGGACGGAGCGGGGCGCATCGTCATGATCTATCTGGACAACAGCGCGACCACCTATCCAAAGCCGGCTGCCGTCCGCAGACGCATGGCGGAAGCGCTGGAGCGATATGGGGCGAATCCGGGCCGCGGCGGATTCAGAATGAGTCTGGAAACGGCGGAGGCCGTTTATGCCGTCCGGCAGAAGGCGGCCGCGCTTTTCGGTGCGCAGGGGCCGGAGTGCGTTTCGTTTCAGCCGAGCTGCACGCAGGCGCTGAACATCGTCATTCATTCCCTGAAGCGCGGTGACCATGTGCTCGTCACCGATCTGGAACACAACGCGGTGCTGCGCCCGCTCAAGGCCATGGAGGCGGAGGGCGTGAGCTTTACGGTTGTGCCGGTTACGCCGTGCGATAACGACGCAACGCTGGATGCCTTCCGCCGTGCAATCCGGGAGAATACACGGATGTTCATCTGCACGCATGCTTCAAACGTGTGGGGCATCCGCGTTCCGGTTGAGCGGCTTGCGGCGCTTGCGCATGTTTACGGCGCGGAAATCTGTGTGGACTGCGCGCAGTCCGGCGGCGTGATTCCGCTCGATGTCACGGCGGGCGGGATTGATTATCTCT
>JBJEOO010000249.1:0-1635 GCA_051880755.1 Hominenteromicrobium sp. | reverse complement strand
ATTCGATACAGAGGTTTACTCCAACACAGGCGGACAGGCTTCTAAGTCCACGCCGGTCGGTTCCGTTGCGCAGTTCGCGGCAGCCGGTAAGTCTGTGAAGAAGAAGGATCTCGCTTCCATCATGATGAGCTACGGCTATGTCTACGTTGCACAGGTCGCTATGGGCGCAGACATGAACCAGTGCCTCAAGGCGTTCCACGAGGCGGAGAGCTATCATGGCCCGTCCATCGTTATCGCTTACGCACCGTGCATCAACCACGGTATCAAGGGCGGTATGGGCATCTCCATGACTGAGGAGAAGAAGGCTGTTGCGGCCGGCTACTGGCACAACTTCCGCTTCGACCCGCGCCGTGCGGACAACGGTGAGAATCCGTTCCAGCTCGACAGCAAGGCGCCGAGCGCATCTTATCGTGACTTCATCATGGGCGAGGTTCGTTACAACAGCCTGACCCGTGCGTTCCCGAAGAGAGCGGAAGAGCTCTTCGAGAAGGCTGAGAAGTACGCGGCTGAGAAGTACGAGAAGTTCTCCAAGATGGCGGAATAATCGCAGCCTCGGCAGATTAAAGCATACCGGAGCCCCGCTCACAGAAATGTGAGCGGGGCTTTTTCCGTTTCGGGCGGCGTTTTTTGGGTATCAGGCTTTTATAAAGAAAAACACGCCGCATACTGGACAATTTTCTCTGGCTGCGCTATAATAAATTCATGAAATTTTGCACGCGCGGTGCGGGATCCGCCTTCTGCGCGGTGCGGCCGATGGGGGCCGGATTATGACGGACAGCGAACTGAAAAGACTCAAGAGGATTGATTTGCTTGAAATGCTTGTTGCGCAGAGCCGGGAAAACGAAACGCTTCGCGCGCAGCTGGAGCAGGCACAGGAACAGCTTCAGAGCCGGGAAATCGCGCTGGATCGTGCGGGGTCTATTGCTGAGGCCTCCCTGCAGATCAGCGGCGTTTTCGCGGCGGCAGAGCAGGCCGGCGCGCAGTATCTGGAGAATATCGAGCGGCTGAGCGGCGAGCAGGCGGCGGTTTGTGAGCGGATGGAGCGGATGAGCCGTGAAAAAGCTGCGGCTATGCTGTCCGAGGCGGCGGAAAAGTGCCGTGTAATGGAGCAGGAAACACAGGAGAAATGCGTGCAGATGCTCGCGCAGGCCGAGCGGGAGTCACAGGCTTACTGGACGTCGCTTTCCGAGAAGCTGGAGCAGTTCTGCGCGGCGCATGAGGCGCTTGCGGAGCTTTTGCCGTCGCTGAAGGAAAAGCTGGCGCAGGGCTGAGTGCGGATGCGCATAGGGAAGGGATAGGTTGGAGATATGAAGAAGAGGCCTGTGCCGCCGGTTCCGCCTTTGGCGCAATTGGAGGCGGAGCTGGAAAGGGAGAAATATAAGCATCGTTACGGTGCGGTGCTGCGCAGTACGGTTTATACCCTGATCACCGTTGCCGCTGCGGCTGTGCTTGTCGCGACGCTGCTGCTGCCGGTGCTTCAGATTTACGGCGGTTCCATGTCTCCGACGCTGACGGACGGGGATATTGTCGTTTCCCTTAAAGGCTCGGATTTTGAAACGGGCGATATCATCGCTTTCTATTATAACAATAAAATTCTGGTTAAGCGGGTCATTGCCGGCGCGGGCGACTGGGTGG
>JBJEOO010000248.1:0-1635 GCA_051880755.1 Hominenteromicrobium sp. | reverse complement strand
TCACATCGGATCCCGCCAACGCCGATTTTGATAAGATCCGCGCTTATCGCGTGGAAAAGGCGGTGGAGAGCACCTCCGTCAAGGATTTTGTGCGCCGTGAAAATCCGGATAAGAAGGTAACGGTGGCGCTGATGGATTTCGGTCTCAAGGAGAATATCCGCCGTGAGCTGGAAAAGCGCGGGGCGGAGGTCATCGTCTGCCCGTACAACACAACGGCGGAGCAGATTAAAGCGCTCAATGTGGACGGCATCATGCTCTCGAACGGCCCCGGCGACCCCGCGGATAATACGGAGGTTATCCGCAATCTGCAGGATATGATGCGGCTGAATACGCCGATTTTCGGCATCTGTCTGGGCCATCAGCTTCTGGCGCTTGCGAACGGATTCAAAACCGAGAAGCTCAAGTACGGCCATCGCGGTGCAAACCAGCCGGTTCAGAATCTTGAAACGGGCCGCGTCTATATTTCCAGCCAGAACCACGGCTATGCGGTCGTCTCGTCGAGCATCGACCGGGAGACAGCCGAGGAATATTTCAACAATGTCAACGACAGAACCTGCGAGGGTATCCGTTATAAAAAGATTCCCGCGTTTTCGGTGCAGTTCCATCCCGAGGCCTGCGGCGGTCCGCGCGACACGTCGTTCCTCTTCGATACCTTTTTCGGTATGATGGAAAAAGCCTGAACAGAATTTCTCCCTGCGCCGCAGACTGTCTGCGGCAGCCACACGAATGCGGTTTCAGAAACAGAAAGGAATGTTTACAGCTATGCCACTGAATAAAGATATAAAGAAAGTTCTTGTAATCGGCTCCGGCCCGATCGTGATCGGACAGGCCGCGGAGTTCGACTATGCAGGCACACAGGCGTGCCGCGCACTGAAGGCGGACGGCATTGAGATCGTCCTGGTCAACTCGAACCCGGCTACGATTATGACGGACAACGCGATGGCGGATCATATCTATATTGAGCCGCTCACGCTGCCGACGATTAAGCGTATTATCGAAAAGGAAAAGCCGGACAGCATTCTCTCCGGCTTCGGCGGCCAGACCGGCCTGACCCTTTCCATGCAGCTCGCGAAAGAGGGCTTCCTTGAAAAGCACAACGTCCGGCTGCTCGGCGCTTCTCCGGAAACGATCGATAAGGCCGAGGACCGCCAGATGTTCAAGGATACGATGGAAAGCATCGGTCAGCCCTGTATTCCTTCCAAGGTTGTCACGACGGTGGAGGATGCGCTGGAGTTTGCCGAGGAGATCACATATCCGGTGATTGTCCGCCCGGCGTTTACGCTCGGCGGCACGGGCGGCGGTATCGTGGAGAATCGCGAAGAGCTGATGGAGGTTGCCGCAAATGGCCTCGCGCTTTCGCCGATCACGCAGATTCTCGTCGAAAAGAGCATCGCCGGCTGGAAGGAGATCGAGTTTGAGGTTATCCGCGACAGTAAGGGCAACGTCATCACGGTCTGCTCGATGGAAAACTTTGATCCGGTCGGCGTCCACACCGGCGACAGCATCGTTATTGCGCCGGCCGTCACGCTCTCCGATAAGGAATACCAGATGCTGCGCTCGGCGGCGATCAAGATTATCGATGCACTTGGGGTCGAGGGCGGCTGCAACTGCCAGTTTGCGCTGCATCCGACCTCG
>JBJEOO010000247.1:0-6880 GCA_051880755.1 Hominenteromicrobium sp. | reverse complement strand
TGGCACGCCGCTCGAGAGCACAACCTATAAGTTCGCGAAGTGCCTGCAGAAGCGTTTCGGCATCATCAAGGGCGTCACGGACAAGCCGTATATCACGAACAGCTATCATGTCCATGTCACCGAGCAGATTGACGCTTTCTCGAAGCTCGCGTTTGAGTCGCAGTTCCAGGCGCTGTCCACCGGCGGCGCGATCAGCTATGTTGAGGTGCCGAATATGCAGCAGAACCTCGAAGCCGTCATGCAGATCATCCGCTATATCTATGACAACATCATGTACGCGGAGCTGAACACCAAGAGCGACTACTGTCAGGCGTGCGGCTACGACGGCGAGATTCAGATTGTCGAGGACGACGGCAAGCTCGTCTGGGAGTGCCCGAACTGCGGCAACCGCGATCAGGATACGATGAATGTCGCCCGCCGCACCTGCGGCTACATCGGCACGCAGTTCTGGAATCAGGGCCGCACCGCCGAAATCAAGGAAAGAGTTTTGCATTTGTGAGAAAGTTGGGAGCGGCGCTGTCGCTCCCAATTGCAGAATATAAGGGGAAATTATGTATTACGGTGAAATCAAAAAGACCGATATCGCAAACGGCATCGGCGTGCGCGTGACGCTGTTTGTCTCCGGCTGCACGCGGCATTGCAAAAACTGCTTCAATCAGGAGACGTGGAGCTTCACCTACGGACAGCCGTTCACGGCGGAAACCGAGGAAGAAATCCTCGAAGCGCTCGCGCCCGGCTTCATCAACGGGCTGACGCTGCTCGGCGGCGAGCCGATGGAGCCGGAAAATCAGCGCGCCCTCGTGCCGTTTTTAAAGCGCGTGCGGGCGCAGTACCCCGAAAAGGACATTTGGTGCTACACCGGCTCCACGCTTGAAACCGACATTCTCCGGGAGGGCGGGCGCAGCCGCTGCGAGGTGACGGACGAGCTGCTCTCGATGATCGATGTCCTCGTCGACGGCGCGTTTGTCGAAGCGCTCAAGGATATTACGCTGCGCTTTCGCGGCTCGTCTAACCAGCGGTTGATCGACCTCAACAGGACACGGGAGACCGGAAAGCTTACAATCTGGACGGGAAAATGAAAAGAAACGGCATCGGCGGCTGAACCGGCGCCGCAGGCCGGGCCAACCGTTTCGGATGAAAGCTCAGAAGCCAAAAGGACTTGCTGTCTGTGCCGCACAGACGGTAAGCCCTTTTTGTTTTGCCTTGACAACCGAAAAAACGCGTGCTAAAATATTCCATGATAGTTAGTTTATACTAACTTACGAAAAATAAAGGAGCGGAATCGGAATGGACGGAATTTGGTCGACGGCGGCAATCTGTGCGGTTTTGTCGGTGCTCTGCGGCTTGGGCGTTGTCAGCTATGTGAAAAAACTGAAGAGCGGCTGCTGCGGCGCAGGCGGCGATACGGTCAGGTGTGTGAAGCCGCAGGACCGCAACGCGGCGCATTACCCGCATGCGGTGCGCGTCGGAATTGAGGGCATGCACTGCAAAAACTGCGCCCTGCGCATAGAAAACGCGTTCAATGCACAGGCAGACTGTATGGCCGAAGTCCATCTGAGCGGGAAATATGCGGTTGTCCGCGGCAAGAAGCCGCTTTCCGCAGAGGAGATCAAGCAGACCGTCTGGCACGCCGGGTATCAGGTAACGGCGGTGGAGACTGTGAAATAGGGGTGGAAAAGTGCGGACAAACCTGCTATGATTAAGGGGAAAGGAATGTGATCCCATGAAAAAGATAGCAAGCTTTACGGTCAATCACGATAAGCTCCAAAAGGGCATGTACGTCTCCCGGGTGGACGGCGACGTCATCACCTACGATATCCGCATGAAAACGCCGAATGCGGGCGATTATCTCTCGAACGGCGCGCTGCACACGTTCGAGCATCTCTTCGCGACCTATGCGCGCAACAGCGCGCTGTCGGATCAGGTTATTTATGTCGGCCCGATGGGCTGCCGCACCGGCTTTTATTTCCTGCTGCGCGATTCGGTAAGCCGTGCGGACGCGCTGGCGCTCGTGAAGGAATCCTTCGCGTTCATCGAATCGTTTGAGGGCGAAATCCCGGGCAGCCGCCGCGAGGAATGCGGCAACTATTTGGAGCACGATCTCCCCGGCGCGAAGGAAACTGCCGCCGATATGCTGCGCGTGCTCGCAGACTGGACGCCGGAGAAGATGGAATACGAGCAATAAAAGCCAAATCAAATCGCTTGACAAATACCCGCCCGGGGTATATACTGATTATACCCCGGGCGGGTATTTTGCTTAAAAGGAGATTGAATATGGATCATTCGGAGGAAATGTGCTGCTGCCGCAGAACGAAGGAGCGGTCCGAGGAAGAATATAAAAAGCTGATTCATCGGCTGAACCGCATTGAAGGGCAGATTCGCGGAATCCGCGGTATGGTGGAAAAAAGCGCGTACTGTCCCGATATTCTCGTGCAGGTGGCGGCAGCCAATGCCGCACTCAACGCCTTCACCAAGGAGCTGCTTGCGAATCACATCAAAACCTGCGTTGCAGACGATATCCGTGCAGGCCGTGATGAAACGATCGACGAGCTTGTGGCGACCCTGCAGAAACTGATGAAATAACTGCGCGGGAATGGGCAGAATAGTGAAGAAGAAAGGGTGTCGTTTATGGAACAGTATACCGTGACCGGGATGAGCTGCGCGGCGTGCAGCGCCCGTGTGGAAAAAGCGGTTTCCAAGGTGCCGGGCGTTACGGCCTGTTCGGTCAGTCTGCTGACCAATTCGATGGGCGTGGAGGGCACGGCTACGGCGCAGGCGATCATCAAGGCCGTGGAGGACGCAGGCTACGGCGCGTCGAAAAAAGGCGCCGCACCGGCGCAGTCTGCGGCGGCCGGCGCGGAGGATGCGCTTCAGGACCGCGAAACACCGGCGCTGAAACGGCGGCTGATCGCATCGCTCGGTTTCCTGATTGTCCTTATGTATTTCTCCATGGGGCATATGATGTGGGGCTGGCCGCTGCCCGCGTTTTTTGAAAACAACCATATCGCGATGGGCCTGATTCAGCCTCTCCTGACCGTCGTCATTATGGTCATCAATCAGAAGTTTTTCATCAGTGGCTTCAAGGGGCTTGTGCATCGCGCGCCGAATATGGATACGCTGGTGGCGCTCGGCGCAGGCGCATCCTTTGTGTACAGCACTTATGCACTGTTTGCCATGACGGATGCGCAGGTGCGCGGCAATATGGAGGCTGTGATGGCCTATATGCATGAGTTCTATTTTGAATCAGCGGCGATGATTCTGACGCTGATTACGGTCGGCAAGATGCTGGAGGCGCGCTCCAAGGGCAAGACAACCGACGCGCTCAAAAGCCTGATGAAGCTCGCGCCGAAAACCGCCGTGCTGCTGCGCGGCGGAGAAGAGGTGACCGTACCGATTGCCGAGGTTCGCTGCGGCGATGTCTTTGTCGTGCGGCCCGGCGAAAATATTCCGGTAGACGGCGTGGTGCTTGAGGGTGCGAGCGCCGTGAACGAAGCCGCGCTGACCGGAGAAAGCATCCCGGCGGATAAGTCGGCGGGCGATCCGGTTTCCGCCGCTACGATCAACCAGTCCGGTTATCTGCGCTGCGAGGCGACGCGTGTCGGCGAGGATACGACGCTTTCGCAGATTATCCGAATGGTCAGCGATGCGGCGGCGACGAAAGCGCCGATTGCGAAGGTTGCCGACCGGGTTTCCGGCGTGTTTGTTCCGGCTGTTATCGCCGTGGCAGCCGTCACGCTGATTGTTTGGCTGCTGGCGGGTCAGTCGTTCGGCTATGCGCTGGCGCGCAGCATTTCGGTGCTTGTCATCAGCTGCCCGTGTGCGCTCGGCCTTGCAACGCCGGTCGCCATCATGGTCGGCAGCGGTGTGGGCGCGAAGAACGGCATCCTGTTCAAAACCGCCGCGTCGCTTGAAGAAGCGGGCAAGGTGCAGATTGCCGCGCTCGATAAAACGGGCACCATTACGAGCGGAGAACCGCGCGTGACCGACCTTCTGCCTGCTGCGGGTGTTTCGGAAGCGGCGCTGCTTGAAACGGCCTGTGCGCTTGAGCGGAAAAGTGAGCACCCGCTTGCAAGGGCAATTCTGCGGCTTGCGCAGGAGCGCGGTGCTGCGGCGGCCGAGGTCACGGATTTTCAGGCAAAGCCCGGCAACGGCCTGTCCGGCATGCTGAACGGCGAGCCGCTCTCCGGCGGCAATCTGGCGTTTGTTTCCGAACGGGCGGCGGTGCCGCAGGCGATGCGGGAGGCCGCGGAGCGCTTTGCCGAAGCGGGCAAAACGCCGCTGTTTTTCAGCCGGGGCGGAACGCTCACCGGCGTGATTGCCGTGGCGGATACGATTAAGCCGGACAGCGCGCAGGCGGTTCGCGAGCTGCAGAATATGGGCATCCGCGTGGTTATGCTGACGGGCGACAATGCCCGTACGGCACAGGCCATCGGGCGCGAAGCCGGCGTGGATGAAGTGATTGCGGGCGTTTTGCCGGAGGGCAAAGAGCGCGCGGTCCGCCGGCTGCGCGAGCAGGGCCGGGTCATGATGGTCGGCGACGGGATCAACGACGCGCCTGCGCTGACGCGCGCCGATATCGGCGCCGCAATCGGCGCGGGTACGGATATCGCGATTGATGCGGCCGACATCGTTTTGATGAAAAGCCGGCTGTCCGACGTCCCGGCGGCGATCCGCCTCAGCCGCGCGGCGCTCCGGAATATCCATGAAAACCTGTTCTGGGCGTTTATCTACAACGTGATCGGCATTCCGCTGGCTGCCGGTGTGTGGATTCCGCTGTTCGGCTGGCAGCTGAATCCGATGTTCGGTGCGGCGGCCATGAGCCTTTCCAGCTTCTGTGTTGTTGCAAACGCGCTTCGTCTGAATTTCTTCCGGATCCGCAGCACGAAGCACGACAGAAAAATAAAAACCAAATTACGCGTAAAGGAGACCATGACCATGGAAAAAACATTGAAAATTGAAGGTATGATGTGCCCGCACTGCGAGGCAAGAGTCAAAAAGTGCCTTGAGGCGCTGCCGGAGGTTGACGAAGCGGTTGTCAGCCACGAAAAGGGCACGGCAGTTCTGACGCTGAATGCGGAAATCGCGGACAGTACCCTGAAAAAGACCGTGGAGGATCAGGGCTATACGGTTATCGGCTGAATTAACAAATTGTTCATACAGTATTCGTGTTCCGGTAAGAATCGGTCAGTATAATAAACAAAAATCTTACAAAAAGCTTACGCGCGGGTATGCTCTGTGCGGAAAGTGGAAACAGGGGTATTGACATGGCGAGAGAACGTTATCTTCTGGACGATACGGAAGACACCATCCATCGAAATCAGATTATGCCGACGACAGGATCCGAAAAGCGTCAGAATTGGTGGTTTTATCATAAGACGCATGTGCTTGTCGGGCTGCTTGTGGTTGCGTTTGCCGTCGGAATCATTTATTCCTTTGTCTCGAAGGAGAATCCGGATTATACCATCACGGTGATGACGGAGTACCTGATACCGAACGATCTCCAGAGCGACCTGCAGGAGCACTTTGAATCGTACGGAGAGGATCTGAACGGCGACGGCAAGGTGATCGTGGCGCTGCAGTGCTACCGTTTCGCCAAGGATACTTCAACGGATTACGAGGCCTCCGAGCTGCAGGCGTCTTTCGTCAAATTTGCGGCCGACGCTTCTGCGGGAGACAGTATGCTGTTTATCTATGACGACAAGAGCTATGCCTACCTGGACCAGAACGATCTGGAAGGCTTTTTCGGACCGGTCGGAAATATGGAGGAGGACTACTGCCTCTGGAAGGATGTACCCGGTCTGAATACCCTGAAGCTGAACCACTATACCGAAGAAGGCGCTTCCATTGAAAGCGTGCTCAAGGT
This sequence comes from Hominenteromicrobium sp., assembly GCA_051880755.1. Taxonomy (GTDB): domain Bacteria; phylum Bacillota; class Clostridia; order Oscillospirales; family Acutalibacteraceae; genus Hominenteromicrobium. Next base: position 1,017 of record JBJEOO010000247.1, on the reverse strand, counting down.
GCTCGGCGAGCTGAAGGTTTCGATCCGCACCGCAGAGGGTACCGCCTTTGACAAAGAGGAAAAAGTGGAGTACCGCGAACACTGCATTGAGCTGTTTGACCGGCTCCTGCGGGACGAGCCGACGCAGACGGCAGAAAACTGAATATCGGCGGACAGCCTGCGGGAAACCTGCGGCGCTGTCCGCTTTTTTCTTTGACAGATGCACGCATAGGGTCTATAATAGTACATATCATTTTGTTGAGGACGTATGGGTATGAATACCGAAAGCATCTCCATTTTTGATTCCACCCTGCGGGACGGCGCGCAGGCCAAGGGAATCTCGTTTTCCATTGAGGACCGGCTCGCAATCGTGCAGCTGCTCGACCGGCTCGGTGTGGACCGGGTTGAGGCCGGCAATCCCGGCTCGAATCCGAAAGAGCTGGCCTTCTTTCAGCGGGCGTCGGCGCTGCAGCTGCGGCATGCCAAGCTTGTTTCCTTCGGCAGCACCTGCCGCAAGGGCTGTGACCCGCGCGAGGACCGCAATCTGCAGGCGCTGCTGGACAGCGGCACCGAGGTCTGCGTGGTGTTCGGCAAATGCTGGCGCTTTCATGTGGACAGCGTGCTGGAAACGACCGAGGCGGAAAACCTGCGCATGATCCGCGAAAGTGTGCGCTGGATCAAGGAGAACGGCCGCACGGTGATTTTTGACGCGGAGCATTTCTTTGACGGCTTTGCGGATAACCGGGCCTTTGCAATGCGCGCGGTGCGCGCGGCGGTTGAGGGCGGCGCAGACATGGTGTGCCTGTGTGATACAAACGGCGGCGTTTTTCCGCAGGATGCGCAGCGCGTCGTGCAGTATGCCGTGTCGCATCTGCCGGTTCCCGTCTCGGTGCATTTTCACGATGACTGCGGCATGGCGGTCGCGAACAGTGTGGTTTCCGTGCTGGCCGGTGCGAAGCAGGTTCAGGGCACGTTTCTGGGGTTCGGCGAGCGCTGCGGCAATGCGAATTTGTCCGCCGTTATCCCGAACCTGCAGAT
>JBJEOO010000246.1:0-1645 GCA_051880755.1 Hominenteromicrobium sp. | reverse complement strand
ACATCCGCGATGTGCTTCCGTTCCCGCGTACAACCGGAACGGCGGAATTCTGATTTCAGCGCGGAACCCGGCAGAATAAACGGAAAAGCCGCAGGATAAGCGGCGCAATAGTGCAAAATGAGAAAAAATGCAGGATTTTCAAATAAATCTTGCATTTTTTTTGCTTTTGTATTACAATGATAAAAGTTTTGGACTGTATGATGCATGAATGATTCTTTGAATTATTCAAATTCTTATTTCATGGAGATGTTTTGAATGGCATACGCGAATCTAAGCCGGACAGAGCTGGGCACAATTCTGGCAAATCTGACCGAACAATATGAAGCGCTGAAGGCGAAGAATCTTTCCCTGAATATGGCGCGCGGCAAGCCGAGCGCCGCACAGCTCGAACTGGCGCTCGGTGTTCTGGAAGCGCTGAAGGCGAGAAGTGAATTTGCAAATTCCAACGGTGACGACTGCCGCAATTACGGTGTATGGGATGGTCTCCCGGAGATGAAGAAGATTTTTTCCGATATGATCGGCGTGCCTGCCTCGCAGATTATTCTCGGCAACAATTCCAGCCTCAATATGATGTTTGAGGTGATTTCCCGCGGCTATTCGCACGGCTACAACGGCTGCACGCCGTGGTGCAAGCTCGACAAGATCAAGTTCCTGTGCCCGGTTCCCGGCTATGACCGTCACTTTGCCGTCACAGAGTATTACGGCTTTGAGATGATCAACATCCCGATGTATCCCACAGGCCCCGATATGGATATGATTGAATCTTTAATCAAGGACGACGACTCCATTAAGGGCATCTGGTGTGTGCCGAAGTATTCCAACCCGACCGGCATTACCTATTCCGATGAGACGGTACGCCGCTTTGCAGCGCTGCGTCCGGCCGCAAAGGATTTCAAGATCATGTGGGATAACGCTTACTGTGTCCATGACCTCACCGATACACCGGATACCCTTTTGAACATTTACGACCTCTGTCTTGCAAACGGCACGGAGGATCAGATCTTTATTTTCGCATCCACCTCGAAAATTTCTTTCCCGGGTGCCGGCGTGGCCGCGCTGGCAACAAGCGACAACAACATCCGGGATTTCAAGAAGCACACGCTGACGCAGACAATCGGTCCGGATAAGCTGAATCAGCTCCGCCATGTTTTGTTCCTGCATGACATCAACGGCGTTCATGCCTTGATGAAAGGACATCGTGCGATTCTGGAACCGAAGTTCAAGCTCTGCGAGCTGATGCTGGAAGAGAATCTCGGCGATCTCGGCATTGCGGAGTGGAATAAACCCAACGGCGGCTATTTTATCAGTGTCGATGTCATGGACGGCTGCGCAAAGCGCGTTGTTCAGCTCTGCAAGGACGCCGGAGTTATCCTGACGGACGCGGGTGCAACCTATCCGTACGGCAGAGACCCGCACGACAGCAATATCCGCCTTGCGCCCTCCTTCCCGCCGCTCAGCGAGCTGGAGCAGGCCATGGAGGTTTTCTGCATCGCCATTCAGCTTGCCGCAGCCGAAAAGCTGCTGGAAGAGAAATAAGATAGAATAAGGAAGGCAGGATCCCGGATCTTACGGTTCGGGATCCTGCCTTTTTTATACCAATAAAAAAACCACCTGCTATGCAGGTGGAATGTACAGTAACTTTAGT
>JBJEOO010000245.1:0-6903 GCA_051880755.1 Hominenteromicrobium sp. | reverse complement strand
CGTCCGCAAGAACGACAACGGTGGAGTTCTCACCCTGCGGGACAATATCAACATGATCGCCGCAGAGCTGCTCACCGTGCTTATTCAGGCTCATCCAGCCTATATCCGTGCAGAGATTATTCATCTTTCAGCGATTCCTTTAACTTTGTGAGGGCGATCTTGGTTTCCGCCGTCGTTTCACCGAGCAGCGATGCAATTTCCTGAACGACGCGCATCTGCTTTTCGATGACGCGGTTTGTAACCTCAATCGTCTGTTTGCCCAACTGTTCCTTCTTCTGCTGCTCGTTCACTTCAGCCGTCACATCACGCATGATGCACATGAGAATGTGATAGCTCCGGTCATAGAGAACGGACAGATCCACATAACGGTTATACTCCGGCAGATAAGCGCGCTCGTCGCGGATGCCGCGGCCGGTCTGCATAACGTCGATAAAGACGCGCGGATCCATCACACGCACGACCTGCTCGCCAAGCACATCCGAGGCGTGGCGGATATTCATGATCTTGCGCGCCGCCGCGTTGATCTGCTGAATTTCCAGCGCCTCATTCAGAACGAGAATGCCGTTCGGCGTATTGCTGATGATCGTATCGGAGAAGGACTCCGCTTTGCCGAGCAGGAACGGCAGACACATGGAGATTTCCGCTTTGCCCTGATATACCGCAATCGCCTTTTCGCGGCAGGTATTGTAGCCGCAGGCGCCGCAGTTAAGCTCGTGCTCCGGACGGGTTTTGCCCATCTTCTTCAGAATCGCCTCAATCTCCGTCGTGCCCGGAATCTGATGGCGCAGTCCGATAAATTCAAAGTCACGCGCAAGCGCTTCCGGCGCAGGCTGTTCGACATTGAAATCCTTTTTGCCCGCGTATTTATTGACCGCGATGTAATCCTGAATCGGCAGACGCTGATCGTGGTCCATAGCCGGACCGTTGATGCAGCTTCCGACACACGCGCTCATCTCGATGAAGCAGTTTTCCATTTTGCCGCTTGTGATATCATGGATTGCGGAAATGCAGTTTTCCATGCCGTCAATCGCCAAATATGTATACTCGGGATCGTCGCATGTCATGGTGCGCAGGATACCGCCGGCTGTCGGGAACAGACGCGCGCGGCTTTCATCCTGATGGTCAACACCGGCTTCAACGGTAATTTGCTTCGATTCCAGCCACTGTGTAAGCTCTTCAAACGTCAGCACGCAGTCGACATACGGACTTTCGTCGCATTCGGCTTTCTTCGAGATGCACGGACCGATGAAAACGGTTTTGGCCTGCGGATTGCGCTCCTTGATCATCTTGCAGTGCGCCTGCATCGGCGAGAGCACATGCGCAAGGAAAGGCAGCGCCTCCGGGAAATATTTCTGAATCATGGTATTGACGGAATGGCAGCAGGTCGAAATAATCACGCTCTGTCTGCGCTCCGCAATCATCTTCTCATACTCGGTCTTGACGACAGACGCGCCGATCGCCGTTTCCTCCACATCGGAAAAGCCGAGCTTTTTCAGGGCTGCCGCCATAGTTTCGATGGTCGAGCCCGGGTAGTTTGCAACGAAGGACGGCGCAAGGCTGACCGCAACATAATCGTTTTCGCGGAGAAGCGCCTCCGCAATCGGAACATCGTTGCGGATTTCCTTTGCGTTCTGCGGACAAACCACAAAGCACTGGCCGCAGAGCACGCACTCATCCTTTACAATGTGCGCCTGATTGGACTGAAATTTGATCGATTTTACAGGGCAATGGCGAATGCACTTGTAGCAATTCTGACAGTTTGACTTTTTGAGCTTCAGGTAATCTGGCATACCCCTTATCCTCTCTTGCTTTCTGCTTTAGCCATAAACTTTTCATCAGCAACAATAAATCTTTCATGGGTTCCGGTGCCGATCACGCCGGATTCATCGGAAGCCTTCACCGAAAAAACGAGACGTCGGCCGTCCACCTCGATCAGCTCGCTTTCCGCCGCAACGTGCATTCCGAGCGGCGTTGCGGAAACATGTTTGATGTTCATCAGCGTGCCCACCGTGCAGGTGCCGGGCTCAAGCTCATCGGCCACACTCCGGTACGCGGCAGACTCCATCAGCGCGACCATGGCCGGTGTTGCATAAACATCGAGCGTTCCGCTGCCCATCGCTTTGGCCGTATTGCCTGCATCAACAATCGTTTCGGATCTTCCTTTGATTCCTGCCGTCAACAACTAAATCACCATACCTTATTTTGCTTTTGCTGAAAATTACTGAACCTTTGCGAGGATTTCGTTCTCGAAGAACGCATCGACGGTTTCCGGGGAAACGGAATGCTTCTCGCCGTCCACCGTGACGTTGACGCCGTTGACGCAATCGCCCATGCAGAAGGTGCCGCCAAGCTCAACCTTATCCTCCAGACCCTTTTCCTTAACCAATGCCTGAAGCTTCTCGACAACCTGACGAGAGCCCTTGAGATGACATGAACTACCAATGCAGATTACAACTTTCATTAAAACCAAACTCCGTTTCATTGAAATTTTTTATTTCAGGACCCAAGACGGACTTTCCGCCCGCTTCGGCCAAATAAACAGGAAAATATTTACTTTGCATCCAGCTTCTCGCGGAGCTGCTTGGAAAGCAGAGCCAGAGAGGCCGCCAAATTTTCGTCATGTACCAGAATCCCCTCCGGAACATCCAGATGAACCGGCGCAAAATTCCAGATGGCGAGAATTCCGCTCTCAACGAGCAGATTGCAGATGGCCTGCGCGTTCTCCGCAGGCACGGCAATGATGCCGATGCGCACTTTCATGCGCGCACAGAGATCCATGAGCTTATCCATCGGCAATACCTTTTTGCCGAAGAAATCCTCCTCATAAAGCTCCTCGTTGATATCGAATGCTGCCAGAATATGCATGCCGCACGATTCAAAGCCGCTGTATGCCAGAAGCGCACGGCCAAGCTTGCCGGCGCCGACAATAATCGCATCGTCCACATCGTTGTAGCCGAGAAAATCCTCAAGCTGCGCAATCAGATCTGCCGTGACATAACCGATTTTCGGCTTGCCGGCTGAGCTGACAGCCGCCAGATCCTTGCGCACAACAACGTGATTCAGCCGAAGCGCTTCGGAAATCGTCGTTGCGGATATATGCTCGGGCATATTTTCCCCGAGCTGCTTCATATAATTCAGGTAAAGCGGCAGCCTGAGCAGTGTTTGCTTTGAGACGCTGCGATTCACCATGGTCAGAGCCACCTCGCGATCACGCTTGATAATACATTAACATAAGAACGGAAAGAATGAAATAGTTATTTTTATATATCGATAGTTTGTTATCGATATGAGGCAGTGAAACCGGTACGCTTACGCTTCACAGATGGATGCAAGCCGGTCCCGCTCCGCATGGAGCTTTTCAATAAACTGCTTATCAACCGCCGTATATTTATACTCCTTTTTGGAGATCAGAATATCCCGGTACACGCGCCGCTTGCTGCCGCGGCAGGGCTTGAGTACAAGTCCGTAGCGGCTGAGCTGATCCGGCGCCATCGGGGAAACCCACATATAAGTGTGCGGAACGCAGGAAAGCAGATCCATCTGGCTGCCGCGGCTGTACAGATAGATGCGCTTCGTCACATCCTCGTTCATCTCAGCCTTTTTGATATCGGACATCGGCAGCGACGGAACAAACGGATCGCCGTGGCACAGCTCAATATAGCCGGAAAGATCGGAAATATCGATCACGTCTTTCGAGGCGAGCGGGTCATGCTCGGACAGCAGCAGGCGATACTCAAATTCCCAGACCGTTTCGGATTTCATGCCCTTGTCGCGCAGCATATTGACAAAGAAGCTCTCAAAGATCGTTTGAAAGCGCACGATGCCAAGATTGTAGTTCTCCTGCGTAATGTTCCGTATTGCCCGCATCGCGTTGGTTTCCTTGAAATTGAATTCAATTTCCTTGGACATATCCGCTTCCCGGACAAACTTTGCAAACGCATTCACAATATAGCTTCCGCGCGGAACCGAGATACTGAATTTCAGCTTATTGTTCTTTTCCGGCTTATACAAAGCTTCCATTTCCTCGATCTGTGCGAGAATGCTTTTGGCATAAACCAGAAATTCCTCGCCCTGCGGCGTAGGTACAATCCCCTTTGACGTACGCTTGAAAATCTTGACGCCGAGCGTCTCCTCAAGCTCCTTGATTCCGCGGCTCAGGTTGGGCTGCCCCATGAACAGGTTTTCGGCCGCTTTAGTAATGGATGCGGTCTTTTCGACCTCCACCGCATATTTCAAATGTGCGATGTTCATGGCACCCTCCCAGACAGCATATTTGAAAAAGCATACTTTTATTTCAAGCCTATTATAACACAACCAGTTCGGTTGTCAAATACTTGTGTGCAAAATTATGGTGTCCTGTCGGCTGCCGTAAGCGGCGCAAGCCGCTTTTCGGCATTCAGTATTTCACGCAGAATGTGCTCGGTCATTTCCGCGCGGATCTCGCATACGGCTTCCAGCCGGGCCGTGCGGTCACTCTCTCCGCTTCCCGCTTCCTGCGCTTCAACCGCCGCAATCAGCTCATCCATAAACGCATCCACCTCTGCCGCGTCGTAGGCATTGCCCCTGCGGATTGTAAAACGGATTTGTTTCAGTGCTTTGGATGTCAGCTGCATCATGATTTCCCCTTCCCCGGTTTTCCGTATTTCGGCGAATATACCAGCTTCGGCAGGACAAAGCCTCCGAGCGTCAAAAGGCAGGCAGCCGATGCGGCAGCCCACAGCACGGCGGGGCGGATCAGCACACCGGCAGCCATGCCGACATACGGCAGACAGAATGCGGCCGGCACGCCCTCTGCGTATTCAAACGGAACGGCCGCCGTTTCGTCCCGAGTGAAAAACACCCGGTCCGCTTCATCCTTTCCGGATACGATGCACACGGTTTTCCCGCCTGAACTGTTGATGACAATCGGCATGCCGGAAACCACTTCGCCGGCCGGGGTATAGCGGTAATACGCGAGCGCTCCTTCGGGATACGACACATGATCGCTCTCCGTGACGATAAACGGGCGAAAGCCGAACAGTGCCGGAAAAAGTGCCGTCAGACACAGCGATACACAGACGGCAAGGCCCGCCAGAAGGATTCTGCAGCCCCGCGCGATCTCCGGAATGGAACGCCGGAAAGCCGCCCCGGCATTCACGGTTGTAAGCCGGAAGAACGGTTCAGCATTTCCTCCGCCATCTTCAGCTTGAGCGGGGTAATGTCATCGCCGCCGATGATCCGCGCGATTTCGCGGACGCGCTCCTCCCGGGACAACGCGTGTACGGCCGTATAGGTCTTGCTGTTCTCTTCTTTTTTGACAATGTACAGGTGGTTATCCGCCATGGCTGCAATCTGTGCAAGGTGCGTCACGCAGATAACCTGCGCGTTTTCGGAAACGCCCCGCAGCTTGGCGCCGACCTTATTGGCGGCCTCACCGCTGATACCGGTATCGATCTCGTCGAAAATCTGCGTTGCGGTCATGCCTGCGTCGGAAAGAACCGTGTTGATTGCAAGCATAATCCGGGAAAGCTCACCGCCGGATGCGATTTTAGACATCGGTTTCGGCTCCTCGCCGGAATTCGCAGATACAAGAAATTGAATGCGGTCACATCCAAATGCGGTCAGCGGCGTGCGCACCTGCTCGACGGAGAACGTCACGCCGGGCATATTCAGCTCGGCAAGCTCGGCTCTGATGCGCTTAGAAAAGCTCTCGCAGGCGGCGCGTCGCTTTGCGGAAAGCTGCTTTGCAAGTGCAACGGCTTCCTTTTTCTTTGCCTCATATTCCTCCAGCAAGAGCCCGCGCTTTTCGTCGGAAAACTCAATCTCGGAAAGCTCCGCGCGCGCACGGTCCAGAAACGCGAGCATATCTGCTTCCGTCTCGCCGTATTTCAGGCTGAGCCGGTAAAGCACTTCCAGACGGCTTTCCAGTTCGTCAAGCTCAGCGGGGTCAAACTGGGCGCGGTCCAGATAATCGGATACCTCTTCCGCCGCGTCGGAAAGCGCGTATTCGGCATCCCGCACACGCTGGGCGACGCCGCCCAAGGACGGCGCAAACCGCGCGGCCTGCTCAAGCGCTTCCGCCGCCACCGATACGGCCGAAACGGCGCCGTCTGCGTTTTCGTCTCCCTGCAGCAGCGCACAGGCTTCGCTGACGCCGCGCACAATGCGTTCGCTGTTGCGGATCTCGTCACGGCGTTCGGTCAGCTCCGCCTGCTCGCCGATGCGAAGCTGCGCAGCCTCAAGCTCCTCAATCTGATAACGGAGGATATCCATGCGGCGCGCTTTCTGGCCTTCATCGGTTTCAAGCGCATCCAGTTCGCTCCGGATGCTGCGCAGGGCAGTGTAGGCTGTTCGGTATTCGGCCAGCAGTCCGTTGGTTCCGGCAAAGCTGTCAATATACGCGCCGTACGTCTCGGGCGAAAGAAGCTTGTAGCTTTCATGCTGACCCAGAATGTCGATCAGCGTTGCGCCGACCGCTTTGAGCATGGAAACCGTCGCCGGGTGGTTATTCAGCTTGCAGCTCGAGCGGCCATTCTGCCGGATCTCCCGCTGGATCAGCAGGCTGCCGTCCTCCTCCTGCGGAACATCCAGCTCGCGCAGGATCCGTTCGGTTTCGGCGGAGATACCGGTGAAAAGCGCTGAAACACTGGCCTGATCTGCGCCGGTGCGGATCAGCTCCTTGGAGGTGCGCTCGCCGAGAACCGCATAAATCGCATCGATGATGATGGATTTGCCTGCGCCGGTCTCACCGGTCAGAACGGTAAAGCCCGGCCGAAAATCAATCGCCGCCTTTTCGATTACGGCGATGTTGCGGATATAGAGCTGCTCCAGCATATCAGATTCCACCTATCAGCTTTCTGAGCTCATGCTGCTTTTCCGCCGCGATCTCATCGGTTTTGCAGACGATCAGAATCGTGTCTTCAC
>JBJEOO010000244.1:0-6927 GCA_051880755.1 Hominenteromicrobium sp. | reverse complement strand
CAGCGCAACCGGGTAGCCGCGCTCGACATTGATGAGCAGGCCGCGCTCGCGCATTTCCCTGTAATTCGCGCACTTGTGGTCGACGGTCGGCCAGATGGAAACCATCAGCTCGATGCCCATCTCCTTCAGCTCGCGGATCATACCGTCCGGATCCGGCCAATACTGCGGGTCAAAACGCCATTCGCCCTCGAGCGGCCAGTGGAAGAAATCGATGACAATAACCGAAATCGGCAGGCCGCGGCGCTTGTACTCCCGCGCGACGTTCAGCAGCTCCTCCTGTGTCTGGTACCGCAGCTTGCACTGCCAGAACCCCATGCCGTAATCGGGCATCATCGGCACCTTGCCGGTGACGGCGGCATACGCTTCTTCAATCTCCGCCGGAGTATCGCCCGCGGTGATCCAGTAATCGATGACCTTCGTGGAAACGGCGCGCCACGAGGTCGTGTTCATACCGAACGTGACGGAGCCGACGCCGGGGTTATTCCAAAGGAAGCCGTAGCCGAGCGAGGAAATCATGAACGGCACGCTTGCCTGCGAATTGCGGTGCGCAAGCTCCAGCTCGCAGCCCTTCAGATTCAGAAGCGGCTGCTGATACTGGCCCATGCCGAAGATTTTCTCCTTGGGGTCGGATTCAAAGCGCATCGTCGCCGAGAAATCCCCGCCGAGGATCGGCCGGTGCTCGCGGGCGTCGATGTCGAGCGCGCTGCATTTCGGCGAGGTCACGTCGCGGCGGTTGCGGACGAATTCCTCCAGCAGCAGCTTGCCCGCGCTGTTATAAAACGTAATCTTACCCGCCTTGGTGACCTTCGCCGTGATCTTGCCGTTTACAATGCTCGCCCCGTGTTCGCCGATTTCAATGACAGCCGAGGCGCTGTGCGGCTCCTCCAGCGCCCAGTTTTCCTCAGGCATCCGGGCCATTTTGGTGGAGCGGACGCGCAGAGCATTCTCGCCCCACGGTTCAATCCACAGCTTTTCGTTGTTGTCGGTCACGACGAGGCGACCGTCCTTTTCCCGCAGAATAGCCATAGTCCTTTTCCTTTCCTGTGCAGTCTTTTCATACAATCCTCCGGCATATACCGGTTTATGCTAATCATACCGTAAATCCGCACAGAATTCCATATCAAAATTCTGAGATTTTATCGCAGATTTCTGCTCCCATGCCTTTTTCCCATACCGCCTCCGTCCGCCCGGCCCGGAAACCGCGCGGGGGCAAAAAATGACCGCCGCTGCAGACCCAACGCCTGCGGCCGGCGGCCATTTATTTTCATATCAGAGCCTGTGCGCTCAGATCACTTCCAGTGAATCCTTGTCCGGGAGGGTGGGGAATTCAGCGGTCGGGAGTGTCTGATACCAGTACGCGACGGAAGCGATGTCGTCCTGCAGCGGCAGATAGCGGCCGCCCTCGCGCCAGCCGAGCGCCTGAATCGTAACCTTCAGATCCTGCTCGAAATAAATCGGATCGGCAATATGCCAGCGGTACAGACCAAAGCGGAACTGGCTGCTGTACAGCGTATCCGGTGTGATAACCTGATGCAGACCGGAATGCGGCGTGGAGAACGCGGCGTAATTCGCATGCGTGTGCGGATCCTCAAAGTTATACGAGCCGCAGAAATAATCCTCCGTGCCGGTGCCGCAGATTGTGGGGTATTCCGTATCGCCGTCCATATAGAACTTGATTTCGCCTTCGCCCCACCAGCCGCGGTTGTTCACGCCCCACGCCATGTAGGTGCCGACATATTTGCCGCGGCCCTTGACGCCGTCCAGAATCGTGTACACACCCTTGTACGGCAGCGGATTCACACGGCGGAACTGCGCGTGGAAATACGCCTCATCCTCGGCAACCTCACACAGCGCGTAATCGATCTGATAGTACATCGTGACCGGCTCCTCGGCGATGTTGGTCAGCGTCATGCGGGCGCGTTTGCGGAACGGCATCGGCCAGTAGCAGTTGAACGCACTGCCGGGATTCACGCAGACGGCGAGCGAGCTGAGCTGGGCGTATTCGTTCCAGCCCATGCAGAAGAAATCGCCCACGGGGCATTCCACGCTCGGCTGCGCCTGGTCGTCCCAGTACATGCGCAGGATCGTATTGCGCCAGCGGCCGGTCGGCGTGAGCCAGATGTGCTCAATGATGCCGCTGCCCGCAATATCCGCGATTGTAAACGTTTCGCCCGGCTGCAGAACGATGTACGGGTTGACCTTCCAGCCCGTTCCGAGATCGCGTGCCGCATAGCGGGCCGAGCCCTGCTCCAGCGGGCACATGCCGCCCTTGCCCTTTTCCCCGGTGAAATTTTCCGGGCAGATGGAGCGGCTGATTTTCTTTTCCATTTTACTGAGATTATGCATATCCATTGCAGATTCCTCCCCTTCGGCTCCGCGCCGTTTTGATATACAATAGCATAAAACCAATAAAAGATCCAGATACAAAATTATAATTTTATCTACTCTTCTGTAAAAACTGCACCCTCAATCTGGACAAAGCACATCCGCTCTGGTATAATGCAGACAAATCCCTTTGGGTTTGGAGTTGATAACATGTTGAAAACGCTGGACGCTTCCATGCTGAATCTGCCGCATGACCTGCGGGTGCTGGCGCCGCTTTGCAGGCGGTACGGGATTCAGGCGCTGAGCGCGTCAGGCAATCTGCTGGAGGACGCGCGCGCCGCACGGGAAACCGACGCGGTTCTGCGCGAAAACGGGCTTTCCTGGGGCCTGATGCCGATGCCGGCGGATTTTTACAGCTGGGAGCTTTGTGACGAAGCTTTTGAGGAATCGCTGAAGGTGCTGGAGGACCGTACGGCGGCCGCGGAGGCCTTGGGCATCCGCTATGCCTACAATCACATCTGGTCGTCCGGCCCGCGACCGTACGACGAGAATTTCGAGTGGCATGTGCGCCGCCTGCGCCGCGTCAGCCGCATCCTGCACGGGCACGGCATCCGCTACGGTCTGGAATTTCTGGGTCCGCATGAGCTGCAGCGTCTGCAGCCGCATCCGTTCATTCACACACTTTCGGGCGTGCTCGCGCTGGCGGACGCCGCAGACGTTCCCGTGGGCGTCGCCTTTGACACGTTCCACTGGTACTGCTCCTCGAACGGAGACCGCGACGTGCTGCTCTACATGGAGCAGCACATTGACCGCCTTGTAATGCTGCATCTGAACGACGCCGTAGCCGGCGTGCCATACAATGAGCAGCACGATCTGGAACGGCGCTTGCCGATGGAAACCGGCGTCATCAACAGCCGGGAAATTCTCGCCCGCTTTGCGGCAAAGGGCAGCGACGCGCCGTATATGATCGAACCGTTTGAACCCGGCCGCACGCATTTTCACGCACTCTCCGCCGAAGACGCCGTGCGCGAGGCCGCGGAGGTCTTCGCCCGCGTTGAGGGCACAAACTGACAGAAAGGATGAATTGATATGGCAGAACCCGTACGCGCCGCGATGATCGGCGTCGGCGCAATCAGCGGCATTTACCTGCAGAACATCACCAAAACCTTCCGCGAAATTTCCCTGATCGGCGTATGTGACCTGATTGCCGAACGCGCGGAAAAAGGCGCGCAGTACATCCGGGAAGCGCGCGAACAGGGCGCGGATGTGCCCGAGCCGAAAATCTACAAGGACATGTATGAGGCCTTTGCGGATCCGGAGGTCGAAATTATTCTGAACCTCACACGGCCTTATGAGCATTATGAAGTCACCAAGCAGGCGCTTCTGCACGGCAAGCATGTTTATTCCGAAAAGCCGCTTGCGGTCGATATGGAGGAAGCCGATGAGCTTGTGGCGCTAGCCGAAGAAAAGCACCTGCATCTCGGCGGCGCGCCGGATACGTTCATGGGCGCCGGCATCCAGACCGCCCGGCGCATCATCGACAGCGGCATGATCGGCGAGGTGGTCGGCGCAAACTGCGCAATGGTCTGCCACGGCCACGAAACCTGGCATCCCGACCCGGAATTCTACTACAAGCGCGGCGGCGGCCCGATGATGGACATGGGCCCGTATTATGTGACGGCGCTCGTGCAGCTTCTCGGCGAGGTACGGGGCGTGATGGGCATGACAAAGCGCTCCTTTGACCGGCGCGTCATCACCTCCGCGCCGCACTGCGGGGAAACGGTTGACGTAGACGTGGATACCTACCTCACCGGCAGCCTGCTCTTTTCAAGCGGCGCGATCGCGCAGATTTTCACGACCTTTGATGTGTATTACAGCCCCGCGGCGCAGGCGCGCTTCGAGGTTTACGGCACCGAAGGCACGCTCATCGTGCCCGACCCGAACACCTTCGGCGGCCCGCTGCTTCTGCTGCGCCCAGAGGATCAGGCCGCGCCGAAAACCGACCCCGCGCTTATGAACCGTCCGCAGCCGGGCTTCTACGACGGCTACAAGGAAATTCCGCTGATGTTCGACTATGCGGAGAATTCCCGCGCGCTCGGCCTTGCCGACATGTGCAAGGCGCTGCGCACCGGACGCGGCTTCCGCGCGAATGTGCAGCAGCAGCACCATGTGCTTGAAATCCTCACAAGCTTTACAAAATCCTGCGAGACCGGCGCGTTTGTCCCGCTCAAAACCCGCTATGAACGCACCGCGCCGATGCGGCACAACCCCATCCACGGCATTCTGGATGACTGACACAGCTTTACGATGAACAGAAAGGAATCTAAATTATGATGAAAGTATGCTATACCGGCTGGACATGGATCACAGCCCGTGAACCGGAGGCTGCCAAGCAGCAGCTCGCACAATCCTTCCGCGAATGCAAATTCCTCGGTTACGACTATGTGGAAAACTTCGCGTTTATCCGGGATTTTTACAAGGACGATCCGCAGGAGCTTGTACGGCTTGCGAAGGACTGCGGCGTGGAGCTGGTCAACCTCTACGGCCACTTCACGTTCGACGTTGCGGAATCCCTGCGCATCGCAAAGGAACAGATCGATTTTCTCGCGGCGATCGGCGGCAGATGGTACAACTGCCAGAACGGCGGCTTCGGCGACGACGGCCCCAGCGAGCGCCCGACAAACCCGGAGATGATCGACAAGATGTGCACGATTGTCAATGAGCTGGGCGTTTATGCGAAGGAACGCGGCGTCACGGTCTGCTTCCACCCGCATTATGGCACCTGCGTATTCTCCAAGTCCGACATCGATTATTTCGCGGCACACACCAACCCGGAGGCCGTTTCCTTCTGTTTTGACACCGCGCACACCACGCTCGCAGGCATCGATCCCGCAGCGCTGATTCTTGAATACGGCGACCGCATCGGTTTCATGCACCTCAAGGACGTCGATACCTATGCGCTGAAAACCGCTGAAGGCCCGGCAAAAATGGGTACCTTCCGCGCGCTCGGTCACGGCACGGTCAATTTCCCGGAGGTCAAGGCGGCGCTTGAGCAGGTCGGCTATGACGGCGTGCTCTGCGTGGAGCTTGACCGCCCGGAGGTCTGCAACTTCCATTCCGCCGAAGTCTCGCGCATTTATATCCGCGACGTGCTCGGCCTGTAAGCATTGCCCCATACATCCGGATCCCCGGCAGCAGCCTCTGCGCCGGGGATCTTTTTGCCTGTGTTAAATCTGGGTTAAGTTTCGTGCCGATTCATTGACAGCCCCATCCCCTTCTCTTATAATCGGGTTAAAAGCAAGTAAAAAGTGTTTGGAAATGTTAAGAAAAGGATGGACAGTATGCAAATCAGTGATTTTCTCGGCCTGCTCGGCGGCCTTGCCCTGTTTCTCTACGGCATGCAGATGATGAGCGCAGGTCTGGAGGCCGCTGCGGGCAACCGCATGAAGCGCATTCTCGAAAAGCTCACCGCAAACCGTTTCCTCGGCGTATTGGTCGGCGCGGGCATTACCGCCGCCATTCAGTCCTCCTCGGCCACCACCGTCATGGCCGTCGGCTTTGTAAACTCCGGCATGATGACGCTGCGGCAGGCCGTCTGGATTATCATGGGCGCAAACATCGGCACCACCGTCACCGGCCTTCTGATTGCGCTCGACGTGGGTGCGCTTGCCCCGCTGCTCGCCTTCATCGGCGTGGCCTTCGTCGTCTTTCTCAAAAAACCTGTTCTGCACCACTGGGGGCAGATCATTGCCGGTCTGGGCATTCTCTTCCTCGGCATGGGCATGATGAGCGACTCGATGGCGCCGCTGAGGGAATCGCAGTTTTTCATTGATCTGATGACCAGAATGTCAAATCCGCTGCTGGGTATTCTCGTCGGCATGCTGTTCACCGCGATCATCCAGTCCTCCTCGGCTTCGGTCGGCATTCTGCAGACGCTTGCGGCAAGCGGCCTGATCAGCCTGCCCAGCGCCGTGTACATCCTGTTCGGCCAGAATATCGGCACCTGCATCACGGCTGTGCTGGCCTCGGTCGGCACCAGCCGCGGCGCAAAGCGCACAACCATCATCCACCTGCTGTTCAATGTCATCGGCACCACGCTGTTCACCTTGATCTGCATGTTTACGCCGCTGACCGCGCTGGTCGAATCCATGCTACCAAACAGCCCTGCCGGGCAGATTGCCGCCATGCACACAATTTTCAACATTGCGACGACGCTTCTGCTCCTGCCCTTCGGCACACAGCTCGCAAACATTGCGGAGCACATCCTGCCGGACCGCGTCTCGGCCAGCATCAACCAGCGCCGCCTGCTTTATATCAAGCCGGTGGATACCTCCCGCGAACACCGCATCGGCACCTCGGCCATCGTGCTGACCGGCATCAGCCGCGAACTGAACCGCATGGCGGAGATTGTGGAAACCAATGTGCGCGAAAGCTTCCTCACCGTACTGGACGGCACGCCGAAGCGGCTTTTGGAGGTTGAGGACACGGAGGAAACCATCGACTACCTGAACAAGGAGATTTCACGCTATATCTCAACGGTTATTGTCCATGAAACAAACGAGCGCGACTCCGAACGCATCGGTGCGTTCTTCAAAATCTCCG
>JBJEOO010000243.1:0-1653 GCA_051880755.1 Hominenteromicrobium sp. | reverse complement strand
GGTTGTGAAAGTGGATACCGAAGTGAAAAACGGCCGCAAGCTGCTTGTGGTCAAGGACAGCTTCGGCAACGCTGAGATCCCCTATTACACCAGCTCTTTTGAGCAGATTTATGTGGTGGACGTGCGTGAATTCCAGCGCAATCTCGTTAATTTCATCGACACAACGGGCGTGACCGACGTTCTGTTCACCATGTCCGCATACTCCGTAGTCGGCACCAACGCTTCAAACATCACAAACCTGATCCATCAGGATGCGGACAGCATCATTGTGGACGAACACCCGACCGGCAATGCAGCCGTCAGCACGCCGGCGCCGGACAGCACGGGATCCGACGATTCCGTTTCGGCCGATCCGGCGGCTGCGGATGACGACGACCCGCAGGCCTGATTTCCGTATGCCAAGTGCAGAAAGGAACGCGTATGACTGAACTTGAATATCCCTTTGACGCCGCTTATATCATCAAGAAGCGGAAATCCCTGAAAAAAGCGCTGCTCGCGGACGGAACCGTGCGCATCCGGAAAAAGATCGCCGTGCTGGGCGGCTCCACCACAAGTGACATTGTCAAAACAATGGAGCTGTTTCTGCTGAATTCCGGCATTGAGCCTGTCTTTTATGAATCGGAATATGCGCAGTATTTTCAGGACGCCCTGTTTCCGAGCGAAGCGCTGCTCGCCTTTGAACCGGATATCGTCTTTATCCACACCACCAACCGGAATATCACAAACTGGCCTGAAATGACCGATTCCGCGGAAGCGGTGGATCAGAAGCTCCATGCGGAGCTTGAAAAATTCCGGAGCGTATGGACAAGCATCCGGGATAAATTCCACTGCCCGATCATCCAGAATAACTTTGAAAAGCCGTTTTACCGGCTTCTCGGCAACCGGGACGTCTGGGACATTCACGGCCGGACAAATTTCATTTCCCGCCTGAACGACGCGTTCTGCGGCTATGCGCGCGAAAATGAAAGCTTCTATATCAATGATCTCGATTACCTTTCCGCCGATTACGGCCTGAAGGAATGGTCCAACCCGCTGTTCTGGAACATGTACAAATACGCCATGTGTTTCGAGGCCATCCCCTCCTTTGCATTCAGCGTATCCAACATTATCAAATCCATTTTCGGCAAAAACAAAAAAGCGCTCGCGCTCGATCTGGATAACACGCTCTGGGGCGGCGTCGTAGGTGACGACGGCGTGGACGGCATTGAGATCGGTCAGGAAACCGGTGTTTCTCAGTCGTATTATGAATTCCAGAGCTATCTGAAGCAGCTCAAGCCGCTCGGCATTCTGCTCACGGTCTGCTCGAAGAACGACCATGAGAACGCAATCGCCGGGCTGAATCACCCCGAAGGCGTATTGAAGCCGGATGATTTCATCATCATAAAGGCGAACTGGGAGAACAAGGACCGCAATATTGCCGAAACCGCTGCCGAGCTGAATATCCTGCCCGATTCCATTGTCTTTGTCGACGACAACCCCGCCGAGCGCGAGATTGTCCGCACGCAGATTCAGGGCGCGGCCGTCCCCGTTATGGAGGGCGTCGAAAACTATATCACGACGATCGACCGCAGCGGATTCTTTGAAGTCACCGCTTTCAGCGAAGACGATCTCAAGCGCAACGAGATGTACCAGACCAACGCCTTGCGCAATGCC
>JBJEOO010000242.1:0-6972 GCA_051880755.1 Hominenteromicrobium sp. | reverse complement strand
AATTGCCGGGCTTCAGTAGGATCGATATGGAAGAAAAGAGTGAAAAGACAGATCTTGTGTATGCAATGATTTATCATGTATCTGGATCAGATGACTATTACATACTTGTAAATCTGTTCTGGGACGACCAGGTTGAATCGGTAACGGATTCATTGGGGTATCCGGTGCAGATTGTTCATTCGCAAGTTGAGGGCTACGAATCACATTCATACACCCTGCTTTCCTATTCCAACGGTTACCCGGAGGATTATCATCTCTGGATCAATGGGGAAGAAGCTGTGAGTTTTGAGTAGCGCGTATTCTGCTTTGCAATACAGGAAGTCATGCAGGATACAATCGGCAACCCGCTGACGTATCGCGACGGGATGGCGATGACGTGGACAGGGCGGCAGCTTTCTACGCTTACAAAGAACGGAAGCGCGTCAGCTGCTAGGTATGTAATTGATGACTATTGGCGTATAGATAGCATGTACCGTCAAGGAAGGTAATGATATGGATAGCCTGGCAGAATTGTTATTCGACCTCTTCTCTTCACTGATTGATTGCATCTGCTCTAAATGTAAATCCAAGCGATACAAGAAAAAAATGATATTTCAAAATGTACATGTTTTCTTTCGTGGAATAGTAGCGTTCCTATTAGCTATAGGTGCATTATCGCTGCTATATGTCTTGTACTGCTGTATGCGATACGGTGCGGGATAAGGTACAATAAGTTGCGCAATATGCAAAAGTGTTTGATTCTATTATGACAGAGGATGGTTTTGATGTGTGGAACAGTGCGAAAAACACATAAATCCCGGTATATCTGGATTTGTGTGGCTGCCGCGTGTGCTTTATGCTGCCTTTTGATTGGCCTTTTTATCCACAGTAGTTTGTTCCGAGTTCTGGTTTTAGAGGGTGTTCTCAAAGGGCTGCAGCCTGAGACGGATGCAAATATGGCTGCCGTTATATTTGATACGGTTCACGTTCAGGATCGGGAGATTCTTTCGGACGGATCTGACGATTTATGCCGATATGTGGCCCTTTATCATGACCGGGTCTATTACATTGCAGAGGAAAAGCCCTGGGAGGATGAAAAACAGAAGACTTTGGCTTTGTGTTCTGTCGATTTCTCAGGAGAAAATCAGAGGACTCATTATGTTTCGCAGTTCACGCAGGAAGGAATATATTCCTGCCCGGATTTATCGGGAGAACTGTATCATAAGAACCCGAATTTGCAGTATGGGTCATACTGTTGGGACAACAAAATCATCTTAAAGGATGAAATGAAAGTAGTCGAGTTTGATCTTGAAACAGAGCGTGTTCAGGAATACAAGGCAGAAGACTATAAGCTGCCCAAGACGGATTTCAACTTATCGTGCAGAAACGGGAATGTTACGTTGACGAATCGTCACACAGGAGAAGAACAGACCATTTCCTTCAGCACAGTTGCCGATCAGAATGCTTGTGCAAAGAAATTGATGGCGGTTGATGGCGGCTTTTCAGCATCAGACGCACAGCTTTTTTATGATTATCTGGTTGTTGAGAACAAAATATACTTGGTAAGTTCAGCTATGAATGTTTTCTGGACTGACATGGCATTTGTTTTTGAATATGAACCTGAAACTTCAACAGCCTTATACGTCGGTTGCTGGGATGCCGGGGACTCAGCAGGCTATAGTTTCACCCTGATACCTGCGTTTGAATAGCTGATGACTGCAAAGCGCTTGGATGCTCAGCGGAATTGTGATGCAGATTCCGCTGAGCGTTCATGCTGTTCCCGTATGATTTCATCCATTGCGGAACGGGAAACACAAGGATTCATTGCTTTTTGTCCATATCTGTGCTATAATTCCGGTGAACCGGAATTTTTTGTCTTTTTATCGGATTTATTGCCTTTCTATGAGGTGCGTTTTATGGCTGCAAGCATTTTTTCTTTTGTTCCCGAATCCACCATCACCGATGTGCTCGGAAATCTGCAGGTGTTTACCGGTCTGGCGATTCAGTTGATCGACAGCAGCGGCAAGCTGCTGCTTTCCTTTGGGCAGCCGACAAGCTACTGCACCCTGCTCCAGAAAAACGTCTTTGACAAAAGCGCGTGTTTTTTGCTGCATATGAAGGCCGGGCAGCGCGCGCAGACGCTGGGGGAGGCCTATATTTTCTCCTGCCATGCCAATCTGAACCATATCGCTTTCCCCCTGATCAACCGGGGCGAGCTGCTGGGCAGTGTGATTATCGGCCCGTTTTTGATGGATGCGCCGGACAGTACATTGGTCAGCGATCTGGCGGAACGGCAGCATCTGACGCCGACGCTATCGCTGGAACTGTACGACGAGCTGGAGGGGCTGACCGTGCTGCCGCCCGCAAAGGTCAACCAATTGAAAAAGCTGGTGGACCATTTGCTTTCGCCGCTGATGCCCGGGGAGCGTGCGCTGCTTCTGGAAACACAGCAGAAAATGTCCCAGCAGGCCAAAATCAACGAAACCATTCAGGTCTATAAGGTGGAACAGCCGGATCAATCCCTCACCTTCTTTTATGAAAAGGAAAAGCAGCTTCTGCAGAAGCTGCGCACCGGTACGCTTCAGGAGGTCAAGGGTCTGCTGAATGAGCTGATCGGTTATGTTCTGTTCAGTGAAGGCGGACGGCTGGATTCCGTGCGCATCCGGGCTATCGAGCTGACCACGCTGCTTTCCCGGGTCGCAATCGACGGCGGCGCCAGAACGGAAAGCATTTTCCATCTGAATCACGAATTCCTGTCCAAGCTGTATCAGGAGCAGGAGCTTGAGGATTTGTGCATGCTGATGCAGGAAGTGCTGGAAAGCTTTATGGATGCCATGTACAGCGAAAAGGATAAGGGAAACCCGTACATCCGCAAGGCACTGCGCTATATCGCAGACCATTTCAGCGAGCATTTGGAACTGGCGCAGGTAGCCGAATATGCCGGACTCAGCCCCAGCTATTTTTCCACGCTGTTCAGTCAGGTGGTGGGGGTTTCCTTCCGGGAATATCTCTGCCGTTTCCGGGTGGAAAGAAGCAAGGATCTGCTGGTGTCCCAGACATATACGCTGACGGATATCGCGATTGCCATGGGCTTTCCGGACCAGAGTTATTACTGCAAGGTGTTCAAGCGGATTGTGGGCGTGACGCCCGGCAAATACCGCGGATAGCGTTTGTACCGGAAATCGTAAGAAAAGACCAAAAAACGGAACCCGGTACTATTCCGGCAGAAAATCCTGTGTTATTCTATAAAAAAGCGCGGGTTCAAGCGCGCAACCGTTCAACGCTGCTATCACACAATATTTTTTATTTTGGGAGGAAACATATCATGAAAGAATTGCTGCTGCGTACGCTGCATCACGAAGAAACAGAGCGTGCTCCGTGGGTTCCCTTTGCCGGTGTGCATGCCGGAAAGCTGAAGGGCTATACCGCCACGGAAATGCTCACCGATGCGGACAAGGCCTTTGAGTCTTTGATGGAGGTCAACCGCCTGTATAAGCCCGACGGCCAGCCCGTAATCTTCGATCTCCAGATCGAAGCGGAATGTCTGGGCTGCGGCCTGACCTGGGCGGATGACTGCCCGCCGTCCGTTTCCAGCCATCCGCTGGACGGCAGCGACGAGGAGCCGCCGATTACCCCCTGTGACTGCAAGATTCCCACAAAGGAATCCGGACGCATCCCGTATGTGCTGGAGGTTATGCGCCGCATGAAGGAAGCCGTGGGTGATACCACAGCGCTGTACGGCCTGATCTGCGGCCCGTTTACACTGGCATCCCATCTCCGCGGAAACAACCTCTTCACCGATATGTTTGACTTTGAGGATGAGGTGGAGAGCCTGTTTGCGTTCTGCAAGCGGGTATGCATGCGCATGGCCGATTATTACATTGAAGCCGGCATGGATGTCATCGCCATTGTCGATCCGCTGATCTCTCAGATTTCCACCGCGCATTTTGAGCAGTTCATGGAGGAGCCGTATATCGAGCTGTTCAGCCACATCCGCGAACAGGGCGCGCTCTCCTCGTTCTTTGTCTGCGGCGATGCGACCCGGAATATCGAAGCCATGTGCAGAACGAATCCGGATTCCATCAGTGTGGATGAAAACGTTAATCTTCTGGCCGCCAAGGAAATTTCCGACCGCTACAATGTCGCCATCGGCGGCAACATTCCGCTGACGTCCATCATGCTGCTCGGCAATCAGCAGGACAACATGAAATTTGCGGTGAATCTGCTGGATTCCGTGAAGGTCAAGAAGAACTTCATCCTCGCGCCCGGCTGCGATATGCC
The DNA here is from genome assembly GCA_051880755.1 of Hominenteromicrobium sp. Classification (GTDB taxonomy): domain Bacteria; phylum Bacillota; class Clostridia; order Oscillospirales; family Acutalibacteraceae; genus Hominenteromicrobium. Next base: position 2,712 of record JBJEOO010000242.1, on the reverse strand, counting down.
TTATGACGTGCCGGTTGAGAACTGCATCGGCGTGGCGCAGGCGGCGCTGGAAACCGATGCCGTGCGCGAAATGGTCAAGAACTATCAGGCTGAGGCGGTGGATACCTCCGGTGTGGAGATCCCCGATTACGCAAACCTCAAGAAACCGCTCATCGAGGTCTTTACGCTCGATTCCGCACAGTGCGCGGCCTGCGGCTATATGATGAACGCGGCGAATCAGGCCGTCGAGACCTTCGGCGACGCTGTTGATATGGTCGAGTACAAGTTCATCTATAAGGAGAACGTTGCCCGCTGCATCAAAATGGGCGTGCCGAATCTCCCGTCCATGTACATCAACGGCGAACTGAAGTACCGTTCCATCATTCCGGCCAGAGCGGAGCTGGAGCAGGCGATCCGGGAGGCCATTGAAGCCTGCAAAAAATGAGTGAGCTGTATCTCGTCACCGGCTTTCTCGGCGCGGGAAAGACCACGTTTCTGAAAAATTTTATCCGTTTGTTTGCGGGGCGGAAAATTCAGCTTATTGTCAATGAATTCGGAAATGAGGGGGTGGACGGCCAGCTTCTCTCCGAACTGGGCGCTTATCTCAGTGAGATTTCCGGCGGCTCGGTTTTCTGCTCCTGCCGCATGGATCAGTTTGAGAAAGTGCTGCGGCAGTCCGCCTCCGTGAATGCAGACGTCATTCTGGTGGAAGCCTCCGGATTGTCCGACCCCACCGGCGTGCGGAAGCTGTTCCTGCAGACCGACCGCTTTCCCGGCATTCATTACTGCGGGGCAGTCTGTCTGGTGGATGCCGTGCGGTTTCCGAAGCTCTATGCGACGGCCCGTACCTGTGTCAAGCAGCTTGCGGCCAGTGACGTCGCGGTTGTGAACAAGGTGGACCGTGCCGACGCGGCGCAGCTGGCGGAGACACTGTCGCTGATCCGCGGCCAGCGGCCCGATATGCCGGTGCTGAAAACCACGTTCGGCGCGGTAGACCGGGATATTCTGGAAACACTGGCACAGGCGCAGACTTTGCCGGAGGGGGAGCAGATGCTGACGGCGGATCTGACACTGCGCAAGCTGCTGATCACGGTTGCGCCGTCCATTACGCTGTATAACCTGCAGAAATTCATTGAAATGTTTCTGGAGGCGACGTTCCGCGTGAAGGGCTTCATTCAGACCCGCGAAGGCTTGTATTTGGCGGACTGCGTGGGCAATGTTGTGCAGCTGACGCCGTACGGCGGCGCGGTTCCGGCGGAGAAGATCGGCCGCCTTGTGGTGCTTTCCGGTGCGGGAATGCCGGCTGCAAAGCGCGTGAAGGAAGCCGTGTGCTGGTATCCGGACGATATTCTTTCCGTTGAGTAAAGTCAAAGCGTGTGTAGATTTCTACGCGCGCTTTTTCTTGTTTCGCACCGAACACGCGCAAGAAATTAAAACCAGAAAATTTCTTATTTTGCTATTGACTTCGAGCCAACTCTAAGGTTTATAATGGCTGTATCTTAAAATGAATCGGAGGAATAGCAATGCTGGATTTAGAAAAAATGCCGAAATTGGGATTCGGAATGATGCGCTTGCCCGAAACGGACAACGGTCTGGACCTTCCGCAGATTTGTGGTATGGTTGACGCCTATATGCAGGCGGGAATGAATTATTTTGATACTGCCTATATGTACTGCGAAGGTGAATCGGAATGTGCGGTCAGGGAAGCGCTCGTAAAGAGATACCCGAGAGATTCGTTTATGCTGACAACAAAGCTTCCACAATGGATGATGAACGGAGCAGAGGATCGGGATCGGATTTTCAACGACCAGCTTGCGCGCACGGGCGCCGGGTATTTTGACATCTATCTGCTGCACAGCATTGAAGACGGTGCGAATTACGAGGGCTATCTGAAGTATGATGCTTTCAACTGGGCGATGGAAAAGAAGGCGCAGGGACTGATCCGCCATTTCGGGTTTTCCTATCATGGAACGCCGGAGCTGCTGGATGAGATTTTGAGTCTGCATCCCGAGGTAGAGGTCGTGCAGATTCAGCTAAACTATGCGGACTGGAATAATCCGTTGGTACAGTCCGGTAGGTTGTATGATGTGCTCAGGAAGTACAATATGCCTATTCTTGTTATGGAGCCGATCAAGGGCGGTTCCCTCGCGCAGATGACGCCGGAAATTGAGTCCATGTTCAAGGCGGAGCAGCCGGAGCGTTCCATTGCCTCTTGGGCGCTGCGGTTTGCGGCATCCCTGCCGGGCGTTGTAACCGTGTTGAGCGGTATGTCTTCCGAGGAACAGATGGCGGACAACCTGAAGACCTTCACCGGCTTTGAGCCGCTCACGCAGAAAGAACAGGAATTGGTAGAAAAAGCCAGAGAAATGCTCGCGAAAATGCCGACAGTGCCCTGCACAGCCTGCCGGTATTGCTGCGATGGATGCCCGATGGGCATTGAGATTCCGGAGGTGTTCAAGGCGCTGAATACGCTGCGTCTCTACGGCGAGGACGGCAGACCGCACTTTTTCTATGCGGGGCTGACCAGCCACAGCGGAAAGGCAAAGGACTGCATCCATTGCGGGCAATGTGAAAGCGTATGTCCGCAGCATCTGCCGATCATCAGTCTGTTGGAGGAAGCCTCTGAAAAGCTGGATGTGGAGATGCCGTTAGAATGATTGTTCGGAACATCGCCCAAAACACTTGGGATGAGTAAGAGCCTGCCGTCTCAGCGGTATCTCCTTCCAGCAGACC
>JBJEOO010000241.1:0-1661 GCA_051880755.1 Hominenteromicrobium sp. | reverse complement strand
AGAAGGGGGATGTTGAGCTTTTCTGCCAGACGTTCGCCGACTTCATGTCCGCCGCTGCCGTACTGACGCGCAATGGTAATAATCGGTAACATATGCACTCCTCCTCGGTTTTTTGGATCAAACGGTATGGATTTGATCATAATTGTTGAAAACACGCTAAAGTATTCGCAAAACATGCGAAAGTTTATGTGAATTTTCTATAATTATCCTACTCCAAACTCCCGCGAATGTCAACAGATATAAAAAAGTTTTTTCTTTCTCCGGGAATAAATCGTCGAAAACCTTGAAAAAGGCCATTCGGTTTTATATAATTTTCACAGGAATGTGAACGGGTCGGCACGGATTCTTCGGCCGGACTTCACGCTTTTTTCACATTTATGCGGTATGATCAGCACAGACAAAGCAGGATGAAGGAGGACTAGACTTGTACAGGATTCTTATAGTGGATGATGAGGCGAAAATCCGGCTTCTGATCCGGAAATACGCGGAATTTGAAGGGTATCAGGTGACGGAAGCGGAGAACGGCATGGAGGCCGTCACAATCTTCCGCCGGACGCCGGACGCCTTCGATATTGTCATTATGGACGTGATGATGCCGGAGCTGGACGGCTTCTCCGCCGTGGCGGAGATCCGCAAGATTGCCGCGCCGGCGGTGATTATGCTTTCCGCACGCGGCGAGGAATACGATAAGATTCACGGCTTCGAGCTGGGCGTGGACGATTATGTTGTCAAGCCCTTTTCACCCAAGGAGCTGATGATGCGCGTCAATGCCGTCATGAACCGCGTTCACCGCGCCGCTCCGGAGCATGAGTGCTTTACGGCGGAAGGCCTGACGATTGATTTCACCGGGCGTGTCGTGCTGGTGGACGGCAAACGCGTGGATCTTTCGCCGAAGGAATACGACCTGCTCTTTTACATGGTGAACAACCGGAATATTGCGCTGACCCGCGAGATGCTGATTACGAACGTCTGGGGCTATGACTTTTACGGAGACGACCGCACGCTTGATACGCACATCAAGCTGCTGCGCCGCAGCCTCGGCCCGTACAGCAAATTTATCGTGACGCTGCGCGGTGTGGGGTATCGTTTTGAAACAAAGGGCTGAGGCGGCTATGGCGAACATCAAAAACAGGCTGCGCAGGCCGGGCATCCGCACGCAGGTCGTGCTCGGCTTTGCCGTGTTCACGACGGTGATTGTCGCGCTGCTGTGGATTTTCCAGATCACCCTGCTCAATACGTTTTATAAGGCCATCAAGGTCAACGAGATCCGTGCGGTCTCCGCGCGGGTGGTCGATATGCTGGACGGCGGCGCATCGATGGACGACTTCCTCCAGATCACATACAGCACGAATGTCTCCATTTTGATTTCGGATAAAAACGGAACCAACATCTCCATCTCGCCGAACGCGCGCGGCGGCGTGCTGGAGCGCTTCGGAATCTGGGACTGCCGGCAGCTTTTTCTCGAGGTCAAGCAGGCAGGCGGCAGCGTGCTGGAGGATAATATCGTCAATGCCGCCGGGGAAGTCTCGCCGGCGGCGGCCGACAAGAATCTGAGTATCATTTACGCGCGGACGGTCACGCTTTCGGACGGCGGCGAATATCTGGTGCTGCTGCTGAGCAGCGTGGTGCCCGTCGATTCCACGGTGGATACGCTGAAGGTG
>JBJEOO010000240.1:0-7023 GCA_051880755.1 Hominenteromicrobium sp. | reverse complement strand
GTGCAGGCGATGTCTCGGCTGGATTTTGCCGCCATAATCACATATTCGCCGCTCTCCGCATACCAGTCCGAAATATCGGTGCGGTAGTACGCGAAGGCGCGTTTGGAAAGCGTGAAGGCAACCGTCTTTTCCTCGCCCGGCTCCAGCTCGACCTTTTCAAAGCCGCGAAGTTCCTTTTCCGGACGAATTGTACGGCTCTTCGGCATGCCGACATAGAGCTGTACGATTTCCTTGCCTTTGACTGCGCCTGTATTTCTGACCTTGACGGAAACCGTCAGCGTATCGGTATCCTTCATGGCCGGCTTATCCAAGGTAAGGTCACTGTATTCAAATGTCGTGTAGCTGAGGCCGTATCCGAACGGGAACAGCACATCGATATTCTTCTTATCATAGTACCGGTAACCGACAAAGACTCCCTCCCGGTATTCGGTCTTGTCCTGCTCGTCGCCGAGATAGTAGAGATAGGAGGGATTGTCCTCCAGACGGCGCGGGAAGGTTTCCGCAAGCTTACCGGACGGATTCACATCGCCGAAGAGCAGATCCAGCGTCGCCGGGCCGACCGCCTCGCCGCCAAGATAGGCATACAGAACGCCGCGCACATCGTCAAGCCAAGGCATTGTGATGCAGCTGCCGCACATGACGACCACAATCGTGTTCTTCTGTGCCTTTGCCACAGCCTCAACCAGCGCTTCATGGTTCTTCGGCATAGAGAGAGAGCTTCTGTCAAAGCCTTCGGATTCCATCGCGTCCGTGATGCCAACGAACACAACCGCGACATCCGCATTCTTCGCGGTTTCGGCGGCTTCGGCAAGCATCGCCTCGTCCGGCTCCGCCGTCTCAATCGCGTAACCCGGCGCATATGTGACGTTCAATCCCTTTGCCGCTTCCAGCGCGCTTGTAACCTTATAGGAATTGACATGCGAGCTGCCGCCGCCCTGGAAACGCGGCGTCTCGGCGAATTTGCCGATGAACGCAATTTTCTGTTCGCGCTTCAGCGGCAGAATGCCGTCGTTCTTCAGAAGAACCATCGATTCGGCCGCAATTTTCCGCGCCTTCTCGTGATCGGCTTCAAAATCGATGACCGTTTCCGGCTTGTGATTCTCCAGATACTTCAGCGTCACCGAAAGGATGCGTTCCACCGCCGTATCGAGTACGCTTTCGTCCATCGTACCGTTTTTGACCGCCTCAACGAGCTGCTTGTCATTCGCGGCATTTTTGCCGGGCATTTCAAGATCCATGCCGGCTTCCAAGCACTTGACGCGATCCGCGGTCGTGGCGCCCCAGTCGCTGACCACATAGCCGTCAAAGCCCCACTCATCGCGCAGGATATCGGTCAGGAGACGCTTGTTCTCCGCCGCAAACGTACCGTTGATGCGGTTGTAAGAGCACATGACCGTCCACGGCTTGGATTCACGCACAGCCGTTTCAAAGCCGGCGAGATAGATCTCCCGGAGTGTGCGCTCATCCACGACACTGTCGCTGGACATGCGGTGATATTCCTGACTGTTCGCCGCAAAATGCTTCAGGCTGACGCCCACATTCTGGCTCTGAACGCCGTCGATATAGTTTTTCGCCAGTTCGCCGGTCAGATACGGATCCTCGGAAAGATACTCAAAGTTTCTGCCGCAGAGCGGAGAGCGCTTGATATTCACGGCCGGTCCAAGCAGAACGGCCAGTTCTTCCGCCTGACACGCATGGCCGAGCGTCTCACCGGATTCGCGGAAAAGCTCGCGGTCAAACGAGCAGGCCATACAGGAGCCGGTCGGATAGCTGGTCGCGGGCACGCTGGCATTCAGGCCCAGATGATCCGCCGCGTCCGCCTGCTTGCGGATGCCGCACGGGCCGTCCGAAACCATCACGGAGGGTATGCCCAGGCGCTCCGGTGTTTCGAGATGCCAGAAGTCCTTGCCGGAGCAAAGGGCGGCTTTTTCCTCAAGGGTCATTTGGGCGATGATTGCTTTAACATCCATAAAAAACAACTCCCATCATAAGTTTTTTTCATTATAGCACGGATTGGTGGAAATTTCCACGATTTTTTGAATTTTTCTGTCAAGCTTGACCGGTCATTCTGCGAAGGCGCGATACGGATTCACGGAACACGTCATAGACCCAGAAATACAGATTTTTATCCGCATACTGCCGGAAGCCACGCTCCACGATCATGCCGAGCTGCTGCCATACCCGGTAGATCTCGATGCGGATCCGTTCCTCTTCACTGAACTCCGTTTTTCCGAAGCCCTCTTCAAAGCCCGGTTCCGCCGAGAATGTGTGAAAATCGTGGTTCATCAGCGGATCACCCCAGAGAATTGCGGCGAAATCAATCAGCCCGGTCAGCTTTTGATCCTGCACCATCACGTTGCCGTCCCATGTATCGGTATGCACATAGTACGGCTTTTCCGCCTGATTCAACACCGGCCGCTGGCTTTCGATCAGATCGAGCAGTGCTTCAGGCGCTGTACCGGGCAGCGTGATGCCGCAGTCCGCCGCATCATCCAGCAGCATACGGAACAGCAGCAAGACAAAATCCGCATTGCAGCCGCAATAGGTCTCCGGCATATACGGGATACCGAAGGACGGCGCTTCAAGACTTGTGATGGCACGGCAGATACGTCCTACGCCGCGCTTGATGTCCAGAACCGCAGCCGCGTCCGGCTTCGGATCCAGCAGCATCAGCGGCTTTCCGGGCATAAAGCTCATGAAGAAATACGGAACCGGACAGATCTCGCACGTTTCATCCGACGCGATCAGCCGCGGAACAGGAATGTTGAGCTTTTTGTTGAAGGTGCGCAGCATTTCGGCTTCAATCTGCAGATATTTCCGCTCGTGACGCATGGTGACAACCTCCGGTGCGCTCGCGATTTTGAGCACAACCGTTTCGCCGTCTGCACAAATCCGGTAAACGGCACTGCAAAGCCCGCCGCCGAGCTCTTCGGCCGCAAAGTCCCGCACCGTTCTGCCGAGCGCGCGCGTGGTCATGGCGCGCAGCGCCGATTCCTCTTGTCTGTTTTTTGTGACTGCATCTGTAATTGACATGGATATCCCCCTTTTTCTGTTGTGTTTTCTTTATCCTAGCATAAATTTTCAAGGAAATCTTCTCGATTTTTTGCATAAAACCACAAAATTCTGACAAAAAAGGTCCGCACACAACGGTACAGACCTTACGATGCAAAATATAATGTTTTATAATGAATGCACAAAGCGATCATCAAAGCGCAAACAGCTTTGCGAAATTATCGTACAAAATTTTGCGGTTCTCCGCTTCGCCATATCCGAGCGCAAAGAAACGGGCAAGCTCATCCTTCGGCGTCCACATCGGAAAATCCGTGCCGAACAGCGTCTTGTCTATACCGAAATGCTCGATGCTGCGCCGTGCCTCCTCCGGGCTGACCGTAAAGAGCGAGCTGCTGGTATCGATGTAGACATTTGTGCCGCTGAGCACCGCGCGGGCCTCCGTCCACTCGCGGTAGCCGCCGAGATGCGCGGCAATGCACAGAAAATCCGGCAGCTTCTCGAGCACATGAGCCAGACGGCGCGGCGAGGAAAAATCCATCCGGTCGTCGCCGGTATGGAACAGCACCGGCATACCGCGGCGGGAGCATTCCGCATAGACCTCGATCATCCGATCGTCGTCAATATGGAAGCGCTGGAAATCGGGGTGCAGCTTGATGCCGCGAAGCCCCAGCGCCTGAATCTGATCCAACACGCCGCAGACATCCGTGATGTCCTGATGCCACGCGCCCAGACCGATAAACTCCGGGTATTTCGCGCATTTTTCCGCAATAAAACGGTTGATTGAATCGACCTGCTCAACCTTGGTCGCCACGGAGCAGACGAGAAAGCGGTCGATACCGGCCTGCGTGCCCTCTTCATGGAGAATATGCGGGAGACCCACCTCGTCCATCGGGATATCATAGAATTTGCCGACATTGGCGGTTGCCTTCTCCGCGATCTTGCCCGGATAAATGTGAGCGTGCGCGTCCGCCGCCCGGTATGTGACGCCGTCATGTATGACTGCCATGATCTTTTTCCATCCTTTCCCTTTTTGAAAACACACAGCCGCAGAAATCCTGCCTGTAAAGCGCATATTCTCTGGATAAAGCAATCGAGCGCTTGTAGCCTTCCTTTTTTTTGAAGTCCGACGGCAGATGCGGCACGCCGTACTGTGCGGCCAGCGCTTCGCCGATCTCATTGAGCTTTGCCGCATTCTTGAGCGGGCTGATCGACAGCGTTGTCGTGAAGTAATCAAACCCGTGCGAAGCGGCATACTGCGCCGCCGCTTCCAGCCGAAGCCGATAGCAGCGGAAGCATCGTTCTCCTCCCTCCGGAACCTTTTCCAGGCCGCGAACGGCTTCAAAAAAAGCTTCCGGCTCATATGGAACGCAGATCAGCCTGACATCTTTTGCGGCAGGCATTTCCCGAATCAGACGCGCAAGCTCCGCCTCCCGTTTTTCATACTCTTCCTGTGGGTAGATATTCGGATTAAAAAACAGCACGGAAACCGCAAAGCATGCGGTGAGCTTTTCCAGCACCGCGCTGGAGCACGGCGCACAGCAGGCATGCAGAAGCAGCGCCGGACGCTTTCCCTCCCGGCGCAGCTCTTCCATGATCTTATCCAGTTCTTTTGCGTAATTTCTTTGATTTGCCATGCTGATTATTGTAGCACAATCGCGCGCATCCTGCAAGAGCATCTGCGGCTGCAAAGCAAAAATCTTACAATTTTCTTGCTTGAATTGACAAGGCTGACATTTGGCGGTAGAATAAATAAAAGAGAGGGAGTTTGTAATGAATTTTGATTTTTCTGTTCTGATTTCAAATCCGCTGATCAATGTCGGCGTTATATCCTGGTCCGTTGCGCAGCTTTTAAAGACGGCGATTCATCTGATCCAGCACGGTGAATTCAAGCGGGAGCGTTTATCCGGCGCAGGCGGCATGCCCAGTTCGCATTCTGCGGTCACCTGTTCGGTGCTGCTGACCTCTTACCTGATCTCCGGCTTTGACTCGCCGATCCTTGCAATCGCGTTCATTCTGGCGCTGATTGTCATGTATGACGCAACCGGCGTGCGCTGGGCTGCGGGCCTGCACGCAAAGGCCATCAATTATATCGTCGAGTATTTGGGCGACGAAAACGCACAGAATAAGGTTCAGCTTGAGGAAATGATCCCTAAGCTCAATGAATCCCTCGGTCACCGCATGATCGAGGTGGTCTGCGGCGCAATCCTCGGCTTCGCCATTTCACTGATCGGACATTTCTGCTTCTGATGCATCCGCACACACTAAAGGGTGTACCGTTTATCACAGCGGTACACCCCTTTTTATTTCTTCTTTCCGAATCGGCCGGAAAGAACGATGGCCAGATAACAGCCGAGCATAACCAGCGCCATCCAGATGCAGGCGCAGAAGATCAGCTTCAGGCGGTTGATGCTGTCCGGATCCTCCAGCGGCTCCGCCGTTAAGGCCAGCACGGCGGGTTGGGCCGCACCGGACCATTCGCCGTACAGCACGGCGCTGCCCTGCGTCTCCAGACGGCACAAAAGCACGCGGCAGCCTGCCAGCGCGGCGGCATCTCCCTCAAACACCGGCGAGGTCTTTCCGTTTTGCCGCACAGTAAGGCGCAGTTCACCGTTCGTCTGCGTCTCTGCCTGCACAAAGACGCCGGCTGAAGCGGCCGTGTCGTTTTTCAGCACAAGCTGCGCGCGGTAAACGCCTTCTGCCGACGGCGCTTCTGCCGCGAAATCCATGCGGCCGAGGTTGGTTTCCCCGCGGAATACCGCCTGCGCGGAAACCGGCATGAACAGACACAGCACGGTAAACAGCCAAACCACACACCTGCGCATATTCGGGAACGCCCCCATTTCCGTGAGTTTCCCTATATTATATGCGCTCTCCGTTCAGCCTTGTTCTCAATCCGGCGCAAAAAGCGGCTGTGCCTGCCCGTTCGGCATGCAAGGCGGTCCAGCAGCCGGCAAAGCAGGGCGCGTATGGAAACAGGCGGCTGACGCCTGCGGTAATGACGGCCGCGGTGAAACCGGTACTTCTTCATGTCTCCGGCACCCCCTTCTCCTGCATCATGAACCATGCGCTGCCGCTGCAGGCTTCGGCGGAAAGATAGAACCGGATCGAATCCTTCTCCATCGTATACTTGGAAGCGCTTCCTTTTTCAGCCAGAATATAAGACAGTGATGCGCCGTCCGCCCGCTCAATCCGCAGTGTGTATACGCCGCTGAGCAGATTTTCAAAGGAGGCCGAAGCCGAAAACAAGCCGTCCTCATCGATGTTTTCAGGCGTTACGACCACCGTCGCCCGGCAGGTGTACCGATCGTTTGAAAGCACAAACTGAACGATAACATCCTCACGCTCGTCCATTTCTTTCAGGGCCGCCGTAATCCGGATTTTCCCGCCGATCGTTTCTCCGTACCGGAAGCCGTCTTCCGCATGCGGCAGGACGCGGATGGCATACTGTTTCTCCTCCGGCTGTGCGCCGTGTACCTGCACGCCCGAAAAGACGGCAAGGCACACGCTCAGAAAAACCGGCAATAACCTGTGGAGCATTTGAATCATTCCTTTTTTATTTTAAAATACCATGCTCCGCGCAAATATTTTGTCACTCCGGACACACGGGAATCTTGAACTTTTCCCGCATTTATGATAGAATAAGTCGGTTATTTTGAATTCACGAAGAAACAGAGGTTATCATCTTGCCTGATTTGAGAAACGAGATTGAAAAGCGGCGTACTTTTGCGATTATTTCGCATCCGGACGCCGGCAAAACGACCCTGACGGAAAAGTTCCTGCTGTACGGCGGCGCGATTCAGCTGGCCGGCGCGGTCAAGGGAAAAAAGAACGCGCGCCACGCCGTTTCCGACTGGATGGAAATTGAAAAGCAGCGCGGTATCTCCGTCACCTCCTCCGTCATGCAGTTCCAGTACGAGGGCTACTGCATCAACATTCTGGATACCCCCGGCCATCAGGACTTCTCCGAGGACACCTACCGCACGCTCATGGCGGCGGACAGCGCCGTCATGG
>JBJEOO010000239.1:0-29963 GCA_051880755.1 Hominenteromicrobium sp. | reverse complement strand
CGCCGAAGCGTATGACACCCCGGACAAGCAGGATTTCTACGAGTTCACCCTTGCGCTGGACGCGCTGAAGGAATCGCTGAACGGCGACGAAAAGACGATCATCCTCGGCGCCGATTCCGACCTCGCAAAGCTCCTCACAAACGGCGGCTAACAAAAAAGAAGGAGTGACAGCATGCTTGTACTGGGAGTGAATAAAATCTTAAAATGGTGCCAGATTGCATCTGGCGGAAGAAAATACACATGCCCCACAAAAGAAATCAACGGACAACTGTTTTTTGCCTTCAAAAAAGCATGGCATCCCGTTGCAGACTTTATATCAGATCATGCAGAAGAATTGGTTCAAGAAGGCGGAAAAGTGTTTTCCAGACCGTTCAGGAAATAAGTCAAATACTAACTGGGGATTTTGAAAGGAGCATGACACAAAATGAAGAAAAAAGATATTGCGATTTTTATTGAGGAAATGGAAACAATCGGAGACGAGTGGACACCAAAACAGGTGGAAGATGTATACGGTGATTCTTCACTGGAAGATGCTCTGGCAGATCGCAAATCATCTCTGGACACCTTTTTTGGCATCATCGGAAAAGTGATTAATAGTGATTAAAGCAGATCCAATAAACATCAGAAAACGGCGTCGGAACCCCGGCGCCGTTTCGTTATGTATTTGTGATGCGTTTGATTTTCGGGCGCCCTGAAGAACGCGCCCCGCAGGCAGTCACCGCACGGATTATTCGTCGAAAATGGAGACGATTTCGCCGTCCAGAATGCGGTTCATGTTCTTGACCGCGCAGAAGTTGCCGCACATGCTGCAGGTGTCCTCCTTTTCGGGGCGGGAGGATTCGCGGTAGCGGCGCGCCTTTTCGGGATCGATCGCAAGGTCGAACATCGCGTTCCAGTCGAGCTTCTTGCGGGCCACGCTCATCGCGTTGTCCCAGTCCATCGCGTTCGGCACGCCCTTCGCGATATCCGCCGCATGCGCCGCGATGCGGGCGGCGATGATGCCCTCCTTCACGTCGTCGACGTCCGGCAGGCGCAGGTGCTCCGCCGGGGTGACGTAGCACAGGAACGACGCGCCGTTCATGGCGGCAACCGCGCCGCCGATTGCGGAGGTAATGTGGTCGTAGCCGGGCGCGACGTCGGTCACGATTGGGCCGAGCACGTAGAACGGCGCGCCGTGGCACAGCGTTTTCTGGATTTCCATATTCGCCGCCACTTGGTTGAGCGGCATATGGCCGGGGCCTTCGATCATGACCTGCACGTCCTTCGCCCACGCGCGCTTTGTCAGTTCGCCGAGCGTAATCAGCTCCTCGATCTGGGAGGCGTCCGTCGCGTCCTTCAGGCAGCCGGGACGGCACGCGTCGCCGAGGCTCAGCGTCACGTCGTATTCGCGGCAGATGTCGAGAATCTCGTCGAAATACTGGAAGAACGGGTTTTCCTCGCCGGTCATTTCCATCCACGCGAAGATGATGGATCCGCCGCGCGAGACGATGTTCATCAGGCGGCGGTTGCGCTTGAACTTCTTCGCCGTCTCCTTATTGATGCCGCAGTGGATCGTCATGAAATCAACGCCGTCCTCCGCGTGCATGCGCACAATGTCGATCCACTCGCGCGCCGTGATCTTACCGAGCGCCTTGTGGTAGTAAACCACCGCGTCGTAAATCGGCACGGTGCCGATCATAGCCGGGCACTCGTGCGTCAGCTTGCGGCGGAATTTCTGCGTATCGCCGAACGAGCTGAGATCCATGATGGCCTCCGCGCCCATCTCCACCGCGCGGTTGACCTTCTCCAGCTCCATATCGAGATCGGTCAGATCGCGCGAGGTGCCGAGGTTGACGTTGATTTTCGTCTTGAGCATCGAGCCGAGTGCGTTCGGCTCAATGCAGGTATGCACCTTATTGCAGGGAATGATGACCTTTCCCTCCGCCATCAGCTGCATCAGGCGCTCCGGCGCAATGTTTTCCTTTTTGGCGACGGCTTCCATCTCTTTGGTGAGTATCCCCTGCCGTGCGGCATCCATCTGTGTTGTATACGTCATTTTCATTCACCCTTTCCGCCACCGGGCAAAACAAAAAGGGTATGCGGCAATGCGCACACCCGGAGCTTCGTTCCCTACGTTGGCATTATCCAAATCAGGTTTTCGGGTCGAGGGTCACACCCTCCTCTCAGCCTGTTTACAAGCCCCCCGCTTTCATTTGTCGAATTAACTTTACCACCGTGCCGCCGCGTTGTCAAGCCTGCAAATTTCGCTCGCAGAGCGAAATTAGGTTGTATTTCTCCTAATTTTTGTGTATACTATGTGCAGGAGGTGTTTATAATGATGATCAATACGGATAATCTGGTTTCGATTACCGAGGCCAACCAGAACTTTTCCCGCGTCGCCCGGCTGGTGGATGAAAACGGCGCTGCTGTAATCTTAAAGAACAACGTTCCCCGCTATATTCTGATCGAATTCAGTCAGCTCGAAAACGAACAGCAGGCCGACGACGAGGACGTTCTGGCGATTTCCAAACGGCTGATTGCCAAAAACAAGCAGGCCTACGAGGTTCTGGCGCGATGAAAATTCTGACAAAGGCGCAGATTCTGCTGCTGCATCGTGAGCTGCTGCATGCTTTCGGCGGCAGAGACGGTGTACGCGACGACGGATTGCTGGAATCCGCCCTGCACACACCGTTCGCCACCTTTTCCGGGGAATACCTTTACCCTTCCATACAGGCGAAAGCCGCTCAGCTTTGCTTCGGGCTTGTGTGTAAACACCCATTCGTGGACGGCAACAAGCGTACCGGCGCCCACGCCATGCTGATTTTTCTCGCACTCAACGGCATTGAAGTGGATTACACGCAGGCGGAGCTTATCGAAATCATCCTTGCGGCGGCTTCCGGGAAATGCCGGGCAGACGGCATCCTGCAGTGGATATTGGAACATCAGAGATAAACAGAAAAGGCGCACGCCGCAGGGATATCCCAAACGGCCGTGCGCCTTTGATTTTCAGTGTCCGCGGACGTTGACTTCCTCCTCGTGAAGCTTGGAGAAAACAATGTGCTGGCCGGAATACAGGCTGAAATAGCCCGAAAACAGGAAGCTGATGAACGCCGCAAGCATATAGAACAGCGCGCCCCCCGCACCGAACAGCTCAATGCTGAGCAGCACGGTCGTCATCGGGCAGTTTGTCACGCCGCAGAACAGCGCCGCCATGCCGACCGCCGCGCCGAATGCGGGGTTCAGGCCGATCAGAAGCGATACCGCGCCGCCGAGCGTGGCGCCGATAAAGAGCGTCGGGACAATCTCGCCGCCCTTGAAGCCCGCGCCGATCGTAATCGCGGTGAAGAGAATTTTCAGCAGGAAGGCCTCGGGCCGCACCGTTCCCTCCTCAAACACGCGCTCAATCACGTCCATGCCGCCGCCGTTGTAATCGGTCGTGCCGACAAGCAGCGAAAGAACAATGATGACGGCGCCGCCGACTGCGACGCGCAGGAATTCGTTTTTAAAGAAGCGCTTGAACAGCTTTGCGCCCATATGCATGGCCCAGCAGAACAGCATGCTCACAACCGCGCAGACAATCGCCACCACGATCACACGCCACAGCGCGCCAAGCTCAAGGCCCGGGGCGTTTTCCACCAAAAAGCGCTCCGGCGCAACGCCGAGCAGCTGCGCCACGCCGTACGCCGAAGCCGACGACACAATGCACGGGAACAGCGCCGCCGTGCAGAAGCGTCCGACGCTGACAACCTCCACCGCAAAGACGCAGGCCGCCATCGGCGTGCCGAACACCGCCGCGAACACCGCGCTCATGCCGCACATGGTCAGAATATGGCGGTCGCGTTCGTTCAGGCGGAACACCCGGCCGAACAGCGTCGCCACACTGCCGCCGAGCTGCAGCGCCGCGCCCTCGCGTCCGGCGGAGCCGCCGAACAGGTGCGTGATGACCGTGCCGAGAAAGATTGCGGGTGCGAGCCAGACGGACACGCCCTTTTCGGCGCGCACGCCCTCAAAAACCTCGTTCGTACCGACGCCGGAAACGTGGCAGAGCTTGTACAGGCCGACGATCACAAGGCCGCCGGCCGGCAGCAGCCAGAGCAGCCATCCGTTTTCACCGCGCAGCGTGGTTGCATAGGCGACCGCCTTGGAAAAGGCCGCACCGACCAGACCGCCGCAGCCGCCGACAATCAGCCCGAGCACGGACCAGCGCAGGAACGCGGCGATATAAGCCCAGACGTTCTGCGCCGTCCGGGCGATTTGTTCATTTTTACCCATAGCTTTACATAACCCCTTTATTTGCGAATAAACAGCACGCCGAGCGTATTCGGTCCGCAGTGGCTTGAAATCGTGCAGCCCGCCGTCGTCTCCAGCACCTCGTCGAAGCCGCCGCATTCCGCGATGACGCCGCGCACGCGCTCAACCACCTCGGGCGCACAGCCCGAATGCGTAATGAAGATTCGGTTCCGGCGCAGATCGTCGCGCCCGGAAAGCCGTTCGCGCACATACTGCTCAATGCAGGCGCCGATCTTGCCCCGGTACTTTTTGCCGACGCCCATTTTGCCGTCCTTCACCTCGATGCACGGCTTGAGCTTCAAAAGATTCGCGCCGAGCGCCACGAGTGAGGAGCAGCGTCCGCCCTTCTGCAGATAGAACAGCGTATCGATGACAAAGCTCGCTTCCACCTGCTCCGCCATGCGGCGCATGGCTTCCGCGATGTCCTCCGGCGCTTCGCCCGCCGCCGCGCGCTCCGCCGCTTCCAGCACAAGCAGGCCGATGCCGGTGGAAAGATTGCGGGAATCCACAACATATACATTCGTAAGCTCCTGCGCCGCCGTGTAGGCATTCTGATAGCAGCTCGACATTTCGCTGCTGATGTTGAAATGAATCACCGCGTCATATTCCTGCCGGTATGCGGTGAACACGCTGAGGTAATCGTCAACATTGACCGCCGCCGTGCGGCACACGCCCTGTCCGGAGCCGACATAGTCGTAAATATCCTGCGGCACGATATCGATGCCGTCCCGGTAATTCTTTCCGTCCTTTTCAATGTACAGCGGCGTGATGCTCACGCCGTACCGCTCGCGCAGCTCTTCGGAAAGATCGCATGTGCTGTCTGCCGAAATCTTGATTTTCATCGTTTTGCCCTTACCTTTCTCCTTTGCCTTTTTCGTATACGAACCATATTCCGGTGTTGTTCAGTATACAACAGAAAAGCGCAGTTTTCAAGATTTTCCGCGCAAATCGGCGCCCGCTCCGACGGGGATCTTAAAAAAATTTAAGACATTCTTACATCCGCAAAAAACCGCTTGAAAAGTCAATCGGTTTCCGATACAATGAAAGTCAGAAAGCAAGCGCTACGATCACGAAAAGAGGTAACCGTTATGCAGGACAATAATTACAATCCGTACACCAACCAGCCCGGCGGCGCGCCGGTTCCCCCGCAGCCTCCCGTTTACAACGCCGTTCCTTTCGGCGGCATGGAACCGCCTGCCGGCTACCAGCAGAAAAGCCGGCTGGCCGCAGGCATTCTCGGCATGCTCGCCGGAACGCTCGGTCTGCACAATTTCTATCTCGGCAACAACCAGCGCGGTCTGATCCAGATTCTCGTTTCCACACTCGGCGCTGCGCTGACCTGCGGAATCAGCACGGTGGCCATGATGATATGGGGCGTCGTTGAGGGTGTTCAGATCCTCGAAGGCAAGATCAACACCGACGGCAACGGCATCAAGCTGAAGGACTGAGATAAGGAAAGGAGTACCGGAACCATGACCGATTTCAATGATAACAACATCCAGAACACCACACCTGCACCGGCTCAGCCCGAGCCTGCCGCACAGCCCGCGCCGGCCGTGCCGGAGCTGACCGTGGACCCGATGGCCGCGGCGGAGCAGATTGCCAGAGACGCCGAAGCCATTCAGAACGCCGAGGTGCCTCAGGCGCCGGAAATGAACGTTCCGCCTGTGCAGAACCCGACGGTTGATTCTCCTTTCACCGAGCCTGCGCCGCAGTATGCGAACTACCAGCAGCCGCAGTACCAGCCGCCGCAGTATACGGCGCAGTCCGTGCAGCAGACGCAGCCCACTCCGCCGCAGGGCAGCGGAGAATACCAGCCGCCGCGCTACACGCAGCAGTACCAGCCGCCGCAGCAGCCGTATCAGCAGCCCTATCAGAATCCCTACCAGCAGACGTATCAGCAGCCCTATCAGGCGCCGAAAACATACACGCAGAAGAGCCGCATCGCCGCCGCAATGCTCGGCATCATGTTCGGCACGTTCGGCGTTCACAATTTCTATCAGGGCCGCGTCGGCATCGGCGTAGCACAGCTCGCCATCACCGTCGTCTCCTGCGGCTGGCTTTCTCCCGTGTCTCTGATCTGGGGCTTGGTGGAAGGCATCCAGCTTCTGCAGGGCAAAAAGACCGTGGACGGCCACGGCCTGCCGTTTGTCGATTAAACCGAATCATCCATATAAAAAAGCGGTATCTGAAAACGATACCGCTTTTTCTGTATGCAGACGGTTTACGATTCATCCGGAATCAGTTTCAATACCGCCGTGCTTTCGTAGGTCATATCCTCATCCTGCACGAACGCCACGGTGCAGTTTTCGGGCGCGTACAGGCCGCAGCGCAGCGTGCCGAGATAAGGGTCCCAGATCCGCGCAAGAAGCTGCCCCGCAGCGGCAGCTTCGCCCGGCTTCACAAGCGCCTCAAAGAAGCCCGCGCTTTCGGCGCGCAGCGAAATGAAGCGCTCGCTCTCCACCACGCGGGATACGCAACCGGCCGCGCCTTCATACCGGATCAGCCCCTGCTTGGCCATGAAGGTGAGAATCGCTTCCACCGCCTGCCGCGCGCTGACCCGGTCAACGCGCGCCGTATTGGTCGTGTATACGGAAAAGGCGTTTGTCTCCCAGATCTGCCAGTTGTAATTCAGCGTCGTCGTATCAAACGGCCGCGGCGTGTGCAGCACCACATACGGCAGGCCGAACTGCTTCGCAAGCTCCACATTTTCATACCCGGTTTTCATCATGCGCACATGCGGCACAAACGCGCCCGGCATATAGAAAGACGCGAGCTGCACGCCGTAGGTGTATGCCTTGACGATATCAAAAACGCCGGCCGCAATACGCTGGGTCGTTTCCCCCTGATCATAGCCCGGAAACATGCGGTTGATATCGGTGTTGTCGATGCTCCAGAACCGCTTTTTGATATTGATGGAATACGGGTTGACACAGGGAATAACGAGGATTCGCTTTCCCGGCGTGACACAGCCCTCCGCTTCCAGCTCGGACAGGCGGCGCACCAGCTGCGAGCAGACAAAAAGCTGCTGATTCTCGTTGCCGCGCATGCTGCCCACCACGCACATCGCCTTTTCTCCCTGCCCGAAGGAGAAGCCCGTGACGCGGAAATCGTCGCGGTACAGCGCCTTGATTTCATAGAGCACTTCACGCTTCATCCGTATGCGCCTCCTCTCTGCGCAGAATCCGCGCGAGCAGCGAGCCTTGGTCCACAACCGGATATTCGCGTATCGTGAACAGCCAGCCGCCGGCCGGCGCGGTAACGCGGCAGAGCAGAACGCCCTGCAGGGGATCGACAATCCGTCCGATCTCATCGCCCTCGCGCACGAAAGCGCCGTGCGAAAGCGTTTTGACAAAAATGCCGGAGACAGGCGCGTTGAGGAAAGCAACCTCATCCGGATCGGCCGAAACCACCGGACTGCGCGCCGCTTCCACCGGCCCGGTCCAGATGCCGAGCCTGTGCATCAGGCGGAACAGGCCGTCCGTGAGCTGGTCGCCATATGTCCTCGTGATACGCATCCCGACGCCCATCTCGACGACGAGTGTCGGGACACCGCGGCTGTTCAGGCTGTAGGCCAGCGTCGATTCCAGCACCGTGCTTGCGCCGTGCACCCAAATCAGATCCACATTCGCTTCACGCGCATACGGCAGCAGAACTTCACGGTGCAGCTCGTTGATGCGGATCTGCGGGATTTCCGTCAGATAGATATTGCTCGCGTGAATGTCCACGCAGAGGTCGGAGCCGTCGACGTCGCGGATGATCTCGGCGGCCAGATACTCGTTCATATCGCCGTCCAGCCGGCCGGGGAAAATGCGGTTCATATCGAGGTCAAACGCCGGTATGCCGCGCGTGACCGAATCAATGCCGAACGGATTCAGCGCGGGGTACAGGTCAACCGTGCCGCGGAGATATTCGGGGTGCGCGGCAATGCGCCGCGCCGTTTCATAGCAGACATACTGTCCTTCCAGCTCATCGCCGTGAATGCCGGTGACAATGCTGATGCGCCTGCCGCAGGTGCCGTTTTCCGGCTGAATGCGGTTCTTGCGGATGCGAAGCGCCTCATCCACCGGCATGCCGACCTGCACAATAGTTTTGATCATAATTCTTTTCCTGCTTCCTGAACCAAGACTTGGATCTCCTGATGCTGCACCGTTTGCCCGGTGAAAATCCCGTGGTTGATCATGCAGTCCTTGTAATCGCGGCCGGACGAGATCCGGATGTGCCGGTCGGAAACGACAAGATTGTTGGTTGGGTCGAGCGCAATCCAATGGCTGCCGCTGAGAATCTCCACCCACGCGTGGCTCAGCCCTTCCCCCGTGAGCATCCCCACCGCATAGCGGGCGGGAATATGCGCCATACGGCAGAGTGAAAGCAGGATATGCGCGTAATCCTGACACACGCCGCAGCCGAGCGCCATCGCCTGCTCCGCTGTCGTCTCCACACACGTCGCGCCCTGCACATACCTGAAATCCGCGTGCAGCGCGGTCATGAAGGTCATAGCGCGGTCGAGCGGCGCTGCAT
Source organism: Hominenteromicrobium sp. (assembly GCA_051880755.1). Lineage (GTDB taxonomy): Bacteria > Bacillota > Clostridia > Oscillospirales > Acutalibacteraceae > Hominenteromicrobium. Next base: position 21,173 of record JBJEOO010000239.1, on the reverse strand, counting down.
CCGAAGCTGCCGCACACCGTTCGTAAAAGCTTCGGATGCACGGCCCCGGCTCTGTATGCGGCGTCTGATATTTGAACAGCGCGGCGCGCTGCGGCGCCGGCTCCGTCTGCCACGGCGCAAGCCCGGTGACGGCTTTTCCCGCCGCCCGGACCGAAAAATGATCGTGCCTGCCCTCGGAATACCCGTAAATACAGGAATTCCCGAAGGAATCCTCGCCCTCGGACAGGAACTCCTTCGGATAAACCTCAACCTGCAGATCTTCAATTCTCTGGCGCTCATCGGAGCGCGGTATACATTTCAGGGTAAACCGGTGTTTTTCCACCGGCGTTTCAAAATCGAGCTTCATTCTGTAAACAAAATGCAGTTCTTTCATAGCCGTTTACCCGCGGAGCAGAAGCGCGTCGACCGTCCGCACAATCGCGTAGCGGTCGATCTCCGGCGCCTTTGCCAGCGCCTGCAGCCGCTCCAGATCCTCCTCCCTGTATTTGAGACAGGTGCGCGGGATGCGTCCCGCCAGCCGGTCCACTTCGCGCTGGATCTCCTTGCGCGGCATATCCAGGCGGGCGTACAGGTCGAGCCGCTCAACGCGCTTGCCGACCTTGATGATATTCCGCACATTTTCGCTGTCGATGCTGTCATCCGCAATGCCCCAGAACGCGAGGATGTTGTCCACCACCTTCTGCATTTCAATCAGCGGAGACTCGGACCGCCGGGCCTGATGCATCGCATACAGGGCAAGCTGAATATAGGAAACGGTCTCGCTGCCGATCTCCTCGCGCAGCGTCACGGCGTTGTCATACGCACGCGTAAGATTGGAAAGGATCGAATTCGGATCCTCCGCGTCAAAGCAGTATGTATCGATAAAATGCTCGCCCGAGGTATAGATATTCGGAATATCCAGCTCCCGGCAGAAATCCGCGTAGCTGTCCTCCCGGATATCGATCATCAGGTCAAAGCTCTGTGCAAACCGCCGGATGGTCGTATAAACCCGCTCGCTGTACCGGCCGAGCCAATACAGACGGTCCGTGTTTTCTATCGAGATAATACCCATGTGTCTTTAAAGCCTCCTCCCTGCGATGAATTGACGATAAACGAATCGGGATTGCGGGAAAAACGCGTCAGACCGCTTTTCCACACCATCGGCTCCTCGCCCATCAGAACGAACGCGCGCAGATCCGCCTTCCGCGGGACGCGGTCTCCGCCGTCCATGATGTCGAGATCCAGAAAATCGATGACCTCCTGCGCGATGAACCGGCGCGGCTCTTTTTTGAGCAGCGCGATAAAATCCGCTTTCTGCTGCGCCGTCATCTTGCTGCCGAACACCACGCCGTAGCCGCCCGCTTCCGCCACATCCTTCAGCACGAGGCTGTCGAAATGCTCGAGCGTATACCGCATATCGTCCGCATAGAACGGCAGATAGGTCGGCGCGTTCTGCAGAATCGGCTCCTCGCCGAGATAGTATTTGACCATTTTCGGCACGAAATAATAGATGCCCTTGTCGTCGGCCACGCCGTTGCCCGGCGCGTTCATCAGCGCAACGTTGCCCTTGCGGTAGATGTCGTAAATGTGCGGAATGCCGATGACGGAATCCTCCCGGAAATTCATCGGGTCCAGATACTCGTCGGAAATGCGGCGGTACACCGCGCCGACGCGCTCCTTCCGGCCGCTGTAATCCATGAAATACAGGTGGTCGTTTTCCACGAGCAGCTCACTGCCGGTGACAAGATGCGCGCCCGTCTTTTCCGCAAGATAGGAATGCTCGAAGTACGCCGCATTATAGCGCCCCGGCGTCAGGATCACCGTATGCCCGCCGGTATTGACATGATCCATCGTTCTGCGCAGCAGCTCCGCATAGTTCCGGTTGTCCTCGATATGATACTGCTGGAAGGTTCTCGGGCTGCTGCGGCGGCAAAGCTCGCGCGCAATCATCGGGTAGGATGCGCCGGACGGCACGCGGAGATTATCCTCCAGAATATACCACTGTCCGTCCTTTCCCTGCACGAGGTCGATGCCGGCGATGTGCGTATAAATGCCTTTGGGCGGCAGAACGCCCTCGCACTGCGCGAGATACCCGCTCGAGGCATAGACAAATTCCTCCGGCACCACCTTGTCCCGCACGATCTTCTTTTCGCCGTAGATATCCCGGATAAAGCAGTTCAGCGCCATAACGCGCTGCTTCAGGCCGCGCTCCAGCTTCTCAAACTCCTCTGCGCCGATCACACGCGGTATGGCGTCAAAGGGAAAAAGCTGCTCGCGGAATGTGCCGTTTTTATAAATGCCGAATTTTACGCCGTAGCGCGCCAACAGCTCGTTGACCGTATCCGCCTGACGGCAAAGATTCATTTCTTCCATATGCTTGACCACTTTCCTTCCTGCGCGGCGCACGGATACTATCCGCCGCCTTCCCCACGCAAAAAAGGCGCTTTGCATCACGCAAAACGCCTTTGTTTCATTTATCATACTACATGTGCGGAAAATCGTCAAGAGGTTTTCGGAATTTTGCAGGATTCAAAGCAAAATCCTGCATCTCATTTTACCGGCAGCCAGACACGCATCTGGTTTTCGCCGCGGTTTGCCCATGTATAATACGGGATGAACCGAATCTCTTTTTCCACAAGCTCCGGTTTTTCTGTGGAATACAGCGCGCCGCTGTCCTTCGCCTCAAAGCCCTGCGCGATGACCGGCACAATGCCGCCGAGCGTCTGCGGCTCAAAATCAAGCGCGCGAAGCGCCGCATCCGCGCGGATATAAAGCGGCAGAACCGGGCCGTTGTCGGCTTCCTCCGCGCAGTAAACCAGCGCGCCGCGCTGAATGCATGCCTTGCCGCTGTCCGCCGCGATTCTGGCCGAAGCATAGATAAGGTGCGGCGTCATGTCCAGTGAGAACGCGAGCGTATCGCCGTCCTGCCAGACGCGTGTGATGTACGCGTAGCCGTCCTGCGTGACCGAAGCCAAATCGACGGCTTCGCCGTTTACGGTGAGGGACGTCTCTGCGCTCCACGCCGGGATGCGCACGGCAAGCGTCGTCTCCGCCGCGCCGGAAACCGTATAGACCGCGCTGCCGCCGTGCGGGAAATCGGTTGCGCAGGTGAGGGCAATGCCCTTCTGCGTCTGCACCGTGCCGCCCGCGTACAGGTCGATGAAGAAGGTATTCTCGTTTTCGCTGTACGCATATGCGCCGAGCGAGGAAACAATACGCGCCACATTCGGCGGGCAGCACGCGCAGGCATACCACTGCGGGCGCGTGGGCAGATCCTGCCGGTGCGTGACCGCCTTGCCCGACACGCCAGGCACAACCTCCAGCGGGTTTACATAAAAGAATCGTTTGCCGTCCAGCTGCATACCGGCAAGCACCGTGTTCCAGAATGCGCGCTCCATCACGTCCGCGTATTCGCCGCGATGCTCGTTTTCAAGCATTTTCTTCGCAAAAAACATCAGGCCGATGGAGGCGCATGTTTCCGCATAGACGGTATCGTTCGGCAGATCGTAATCGACGGTGAAGGCTTCGCCCATGAATGTGGAGCCGATGCCGCCCGTCACATACATGCGGCGCTGCGTGATGCTCTCCCAGAGCCGGCGGCAAGCCGCAAGCAGCTGCGCATCATCCGTCTCCTTCGCGACATCCGCCATGCCGGTATAGAGGTACACGGCGCGCACCGCGTGGCCGACCGCGTCCTTCTGCTCGCGCACGGGCAGCGAGCTTTGCGTATAGTCGGTATCCAGCTCCACCGTGCCGTTCCACACATTCCAGCCGCGGTTCTTTTCCTCCTCCATAAAGTAGTTCGGCGCTTCGCCGCGCACATCGATGAAATGCTTTGCAAGCGCTTTGTACTTCTCGTTTCCGGTCGCGCGCCACAGACGCATCAGCGCAAGCTCGGCCTCCGGGTGTCCGGGGCAGGCCCGTGTATTTTTGTGCATGAACTGCTCGTAAATGCAGTCCGCATTTTTCGACATGACCTCCAGCAGGCTGCGTTTTCCGGTTACCTCGTAATATGCCGCCGCTGCCTCCATCATGTGCCCGGCGCAGTACAGTTCATGCGCCTCGCGCATATTCGTCCACATCCTGTCCGGCGCCTTGACCGTAAAATACGAATTGACATAACCGTCCTCATGCTGGGATTCGCCATACAGCGCGATCACGTCATCGACCGCCCGCTCAAGCTCCGGGTTCTCCCCGGCCGCAAGCGCGTAGGCCGCCGCTTCAATCCACTTCGCGACGTCGCTGTCCTGAAAGACCATGCCGTAGAATTCCTCCGGCTTTACGTCTTCGCCCCTGAGCTTTTTTGCCGCAAGGCGGATATTCTCGATTGCATGGCTCTTTTCCACATCCGGCAGGGCATCGTTCAGGATCTGATACTGGTACGGCAGCACCACATCGCGCACCAGCTTCTGCACGCGGCCGACAAAGCTGTCGTCCGCGCGGTACGACTTTACGGGAATTCGGTTGCTCTTCATGAAAAAAATCCTTTCCTTTTCAATCTCAATTGACCGCTTGTCAAAAGTTGTCCGTACATCTTTTATAACATAAACGGGCGGCAATTTCAACCTGTTTTTCAAAAGATTCACGCCGCGCGCCTGTATTGCGAAAAAAACTGTTGCATTTTTCCCCTGCGGCAGGTACAATCAAAGCATAAAGCATGAAAGAATGGATGCAGCCATGAAAATAAAAGGACGAATTCTGATGAAAACCGGCAGTCTGCTGCTGATCCTCTACGGCGCCGCCTCGCTGCTCGCCATTGTGCTTTCCGCCTTCAGCGCGGAACGCGCGGAGCAGTACGGTCTCACCGCGCGCCTTGCGTCTCCTCTTCCGATCGCTTCCGTCGTCTTTGCCGTGCTGGTGCCGCTCACGTTTCTGATCGCCGGACTGATCGGCCTGAAGCGTGCCGACATGCCGAACAGCGCGAAGCCCTGCTTTTTTCTCGGTCTCCTGATTCTCCTGTTTGTCATCACCGACGTTATCTACGCCGGCTGCGTGGGGCTTGTGACCGACATCACGGAGTTCGGCGGCTGTGTCCTCCATTTTGTCGTGACGCTTCTCTACATTTTCGGCGCTTGGCGGAACTGGAAGCAGCCGAAGCCCGCCGAAGAATAAGCGGAAGCAAAAAAACCGGCTGCGGGCGAATACGTCAAAGGGTATCACACGCTCACGCGGCGCAGGCTGACCTGCCCCGAATGCGGCAGAACGGGAATGTGCAGACACCGCATCATCCGATAACCGAAATGCCCGCACAAAAAGCAAACCGGCTGGAAAAGCATGCTCTTTCAGCCGGTTTGCTGTATTCTGTTCAAAAAATTCACGCCGCATCATCCGTCCGGCACACAATCGGCGCATTCCCCCGTTTTGTCCCTACCGCAATCCGATTGCCCGGAGGACTTCGCCCGTTTTCCAGCCGCCGTCCGTAAACTTCAGCGCTTCCAGCGGAAAGGGAACCGGCGCGCTGCCGTCCAGACGGATCAGCCTTTGGTTCATTCTGAGCCGCTCCGCATGGCGCAGCACAGAGTCCCGCACGGACGGACGGCCGATCCTTTCCGCATGTGCCAGAATCTGTTCCAGCGAACCGAAATCCGCGAGCAGCTTCGCCGCGGTTTTGGGGCCGATCCTGTCCGCACCCCGGATGTTATCGGCGGCATCGCCGACAAGCGCCTTGAAATCCGCATACTGCTCCGGCTCCACGCCGCAGCGGTCACGCACATAAGCGCTGCCGCACAGCACCGTCTTTTCACCCCGGTAGCGCAGCACCTGTACGGAACCGCCGACCAATTGGAAAAAGTCGCTGTCAAAGGACGATATGACGATCCGTGCCGTTTCCCGGTACGCGGAAACGTAGGCGGCAATCACGTCGTCCGTCTCATATGCCCCGACCTCCGTATGCCGGATACGCATAAAATCGAGCGCCGCGCGGATATCCGCAAGCTGGGAAAAGGGATTTTCCTCCTCCGGCACCTGCGCGTAATCGACGCGGTTCGCCTTGTACTGCGCATCGAGCTGCGCACGGGCGTTTTCCTGCTCGCTGTCAAACAGCACAACCGCGTGCGTCGGCTCCACGCGGCGCAGAATCTTCAGCAGCGCGCCGACAAAGCCCATCGTGCCCTGCATTGGTCTGCTGTCCGGGCTGAAAATGCGCGCCGGCATCCCGAAAAACATCTGGAAAAGCAGGTTGTGCCCGTCCACCAGCAGAAGCGTGTCCCGGCTCATACGGTCAGCAGCCTGTATATCTCGCCCTTTTTGAAGCCGGAGAGCTTCGCGGCTTCCTTCGCCGCGTCGGAGGCGGAGCTGCCGTTTTCCATCGCCTTTCTGGCGAGCGCGGCGGCGTCCTCAAGCGTCATTTCGTGCTTTTCCTCCGGTTTTGCGCCCTCGATGACGAGCACGAACTCGCCGCGCGGCGCGTGCTCGGCGTAATACTTCGCCGCCTTGAACAGCGTGGTGCGGATGCACTCCTCATGGATCTTCGTGATCTCGCGCACAAGCGCGATCCGCCGGTCCCCGAACACCTCCGCCATATCGCTGAGCGTATACGGCAGCTTGTGCGGCGCTTCGTAAAACACCATCGTGCGCACCTCGCCGCGCACCGATTCAAGATGCTCGCGCCGGCTTTTTTTATTGACGCTCAGAAAGCCCTCAAACGTGAAGCGTCCCGTCGGCAGACCGGACACCGCCAGCGCGGAAATCACCGCGCTCGGGCCGGGCACGACCAGCACCCGGATGCCCCGCGCGGCGCACAGCGCGACAAGATCCTCGCCGGGATCGGAAATCGCGGGCATACCGGCGTCGGAGACGAGCGCGCACGTTTCGCCCGCCGCAATGCGGTCGACGATCACGCTGCCCTTCTCCTGCTTGTTGTGCTCATAATAGCTGACGAGCGGCTTTTTGATGCCGAAATGATTCAGGAGCTTCATCGTGACGCGTGTGTCCTCCGCGGCGATGAAATCGGCGCCCGCCAGCGTCTCGGCAGCGCGCGGCGAAAAATCGGACAGATTGCCGATCGGCGTGGCGACCACATACAGCGCGCCTTTTTCGAGCTTATTCTCCTCCATTGGAGCGTCCTCCTTCATGACCATTTTTATAATCCCCGTATATTTCGAGCATTTCTTCCGAGAAGCCGCCCGCGCCGTCCTCGATCACGAGCGTCGGCAGAAGCCCGAGGCCCGGCCTGCCGCCGCGCCGCGCTTCGAGCAGAAAAAGCATCGGCGCGCTGTCCGCACGCTGCTGCACCAGCCGCAGCTTTTTCGGCTCCAATCCGTTTTCGCGAAATACGCACATGGCGTCCGTCAGCCGCTCGGGGCGCTGGCAGATGCACAGCCGCCCGCCGAACCGCAGCACGGCCTTTGCCGCGCGGGCCACGTCCTCCAGCGTACAGGTGCATTCATGCCGCGCGTTTTCCATGCGCGCGTCTTCGCTGCGCAGTCCCGCGCCGACCGCCTTGTACGGCGGATTGCAGGCGACGAGATCCAGCTCCGGCTCGGGAAAAACCGCGCGGATATCGCGGATATCGCCGCGGCGGATGGAGATGCTCTCCTGAAAGCCGTTTTCCCGCACGGAGATTTCGGCCTGCCCGGCAGCCTGTTCGTCCAGCTCCACACCGGTGATTTCCCGCGGCGCATAGCGTACATGCCACAGCAGCGGGATGGTTCCGCAGCCGGTGCCGAAATCGGCACAGCGCTCACGGCGGCGCGGCGCGGCGAAATGCGCCAGCAGAATCGTATCGGTCGTAAAGCGGTGCGCGCGGCTGACCAGCACGCGGCAGTTCGGAGCCAGCGGCTCCCAGTGCATATCCTCCGTCATGCCACACTCTCCTTTCCGGTTTTGGAGGGAAAGAAAAAGAGCCGCCGCATCGAGCGGCAGCCCTCTCTTGTTTTTGGAACGATTAAGCCTGCTCCGGAGCGCCGACCGGGCATGTGTCTGCGCATGCGCCGCACTCGATGCAAGTAGCCTCGTCGATCTCGTACTTGCCGTCACCCTCGGAGATCGCGCTGACCGGACATGCGTCCGCGCACGCGCCGCAAGAGATGCAAGCGTCTGTAATTTTATATGCCATAACAGGACACCTCCATATGTTTGATACCTACATTCTAACACAAATTTGTGAAAATGCAAGAACAAAATGTTTCCTCAGGCGTTTGAATTCGGTAAAATTCTCAGCCCTCCAGCTTTTTGAACTCCTCGATCTCCTTCTTGTTCAGGCGGATCTGCCCGTCGCGGATCACGCGGACGTCCTTGACCTTGTAGATTCCGGGTGCGGCGTCCGGATTTTTATCGAGCCGGACGGTCAGCTTGCCGGTCAGAAGGTTCTGGTCGATGACGACGCCGCGGCCGTCCGGCGTGGAGACGACGGCGTTCACCTTCGGTGTGGTGCGCAGCAGGTCGAGATATGCCTCCTGCTCATATTTGAGGCAGCACATCAGGCGGCCGCAGGTACCGGAAATTTTCACCGGATTGAGCGAAAGGCCCTGCTCCTTGGCCATCTTGATGGAAACCGGCTGGAAGCCGCCGAGGAACGAGCCGCAGCAGAACGGCCGTCCGCAGATGCCCAGCCCGCCGATCATCTTCGCTTCGTCGCGCACGCCGATCTGCCGAAGCTCGATGCGCGTGCGGAACATGCCGGCAAGATCCTTGACAAGCTCGCGGAAATCAACGCGGCCGTCCGCCGTGAAGTAAAACAGGATCTTGCTGTTGTCGAACGTGTACTCCACATCGACCAGCTTCATTTCGAGCTTTCGCTCCGCGATTTTCTTCTCGCAGAGGGTAAAGGCGTTTTTCGCCTTGATTTCGTTTTCCGCCACGCGGCGCAGGTCGTCCTTCGTCGCCTTGCGGATCAGCTTTTTGAGCGGCTGCACAATGGATTCCTCCGCCACGTCGCGGTTCGCCATCGCCACCTCGCCGCATTCCACGCCGCGCGCGGTTTCCACCACCACACGGTCTCCGGAATTCAGCGTTTCGCCGTTCGGGTCAAAGTAATAGACCTTGCCCATATTTTTGAATCTGACTCCGATCACTTCGGCCATGTCTGTTCTCCTTCTTTATTGTAAAAGCGGGCTTATCGGCCCGCGGTTTCTCTCAGTTTAGCGCAGAACGCCGTAACCAGCAGCGCCATGTTGGCGTTGCGCTGCATGTAGCTCGCATACTGCGCGGTCAGCTCACAGAGCGCCATCAGACTTTTGAGCGACAGCTTCCGGCTGAGCCGCTGCGCCGTGTCCAGGGTGCCCGCCGCAGCCGTATTCACGCCGTTTTTCACCATACACGCATCGCGGAACAGAAGCTGCAGGCGCACGGCCGTCTCCTGAAACAGCGGCTTGTCCTTGATGAGCGGGGCGGACACCGCAAGCAGGTCGTGCTCGGTACCCTCCGCAAGAGCGCAGGCAAGATCGGCGGCAAGCTGCGCCGCCTTCGCCGCGCGGCCGTTTTCGCCGTCCGAAAGCATTTTTCCGATATTTCCCCGGTGCAGCGCGGCAAGAGCCAGCGCTTCTTCAAACGCCATGCCGGTTCTGCGCGCCGCATAATCCGCCGCTTCGCGCTCATCCGGCGCCCGCAGCGTAAAGGTCTGCGCGCGCGAACGGATTGTGGGCAGCAGCAAATCCGCCGACGGCACCGTAAAAATAAACATGACGCCGGGCGGCGGCTCCTCAATAAGCTTCAGGAGCTTATTCTGTGCCGCGTCCGAGATGCCGTTCTCGACAAAAAACAGGTAAACGCTTACGTCGCTCTCCTCCGGACGCCGGTATGCGTCCGTGATGACCTTTTCAACAGACTCGGCACTGATGGCATTGGAAGCGCCGCTGCCGGTAACCGTCCGGATGTCGGGATGCGAACCCGCCGCCGAGCGGATGCACGACGGGCAGACGCCGCACGGGGCGTTTTCACGGTCCGCGCTGCGGCACACCGCGGCGCGCGCGATCAGCCGGGCAAGCGTGCGTTTGCCAAGCCCCGCCTCGCCCTGCAAAAGAATCGCGTGCGGCAGCCTGCGGCGGGAAAGCGCGCCCGAAAGCGCAGCCTTCAGCGCCGCATTGCCGACAAAGTCTCCAAACTGCATTTAGACCTTCTCAAAGCGGTCGACATTCAGCACGAAGATCGTGGAACCGCCGACGGTGACCTCCACCGGGAACGAAGAATACATGCCCACATCCATCGTGGAAGTGCTCGGCACGATCTGCGTTCTGCGGCTGGAATGCTTCGCAATGATCGCGATGACTTCATCAACCCTTTCGTCCTCGACACCGGAGATGAACGTCGTGTTGCCGGCCATCAGAAAGCCGCCCGTTGTCGCGAGCTTTGTGACGGAGAAGCCGCCTCTGGTCAGTGCGGAGGATACCGCGCCGCTGTCATCGTTGCTGACAATTGCAAGAATGAGTTTCATATGAATTGCCTCCTTGTATTTTTTGGCTGTGCCTTATTTTCTTTCTCCAGGATAGAAGTACCCATGGTTCAACTCTATTCTATCATCTCGGCGCTAAAAAATCTATACTTTTTTCTCTTTTGATATAAAAACGGCATAAAAACCTTGCCGGAAACTGCACAAATCCGGCCGGCCTCCCTGTTTCGCGCGCCGCCCGTTCACCGGGCGCGGCCGCAGGCCTTTTGTTTCGGCTCGCTGCGCAGCGTCCGCCGCCCGCCGGGCATTTTTCGTGCCGTCCGCTTTCCTCCGAAAACGCAGCCCGAAAGCAGGAAAAGCGCCGGAATATTGGAAAGGGCCATCACGCCGTTAAACGCATCACAGAACGAGAGAACACCGGAAAACGGCATGATGCAGCCGAGAAAGCACGAAAGCGCGGCGAAGGCCACATAGATATTCCTGCCCGCGCGCCCGGCTTCCGGCGCAAGGCTGTGCAGCGCCTCCATGCCGTAGCAGCTCCACGCCACAACCGTTGCAAATGCGAAAAGCGCCATGGAAACGGACACCGCAGCCCTGCCCACATTGCCGAGCACAGCCGAAAAGGAGGCGAGCGTCTGCGCCGCGCCGTCACCCTGCGCAGGCGAGACGAGCAGACAAAGTGCCGTGATCGTGCACAGCACAATCGTATCGATAAACACCTGCAGCGCGCCGAGCGTGCCGATCTGCTCCGGGGTTTTGTCTGCCGCGCGGGAAAGCGCGAACGTGCCGCTGCCCAATCCCGCTTCGTTGGTGAATACGCCGCGTGAAACCCCGACGCGCATGGCCGTGAGCATCCCCACCGCACCGCCCGCGCCCGCGCGCCAGGTAAACGCCGCGCGCAGCATACCCGATACCGCCGCGGGAATGCGGTCATACCGGAGAACCAGCACCGCGCCGCAGGCAAGCAGAAAAAGCCCGGCCATAAACGGCACGAGCTTTTCGGTGACGCGCACGGCCTTCTGCAGCCCGCCGCGCACACAGAGCACCAGCAGCGCGGCAGCCAGCACGCCGGAAAGCCACGGCGGCACGCGGATGGTTTCGAGTGCGGCGGAAACCGCACCAGTCTGCGCCATCGTCCCCATGCCGAGCGCGGAGAGCACGCAGCCCGCGGCGTAAATTTGGGCGGTATGCTTTCCGAGCGCCCGCCGGATATAGCCCACCGCACCGGGCGCGTCCGCCGATGAAAACTTCGCCGCAAGCACGTTTTCGGCGTAAACGGTCATCATGCCGAAAAACGCGGAAATCCACATCCAGACAATCGCACCCGGGCCGCCGGCCGTGAGCGCCGCCGCAACGCCGATGATATTGCCCGTGCCGAGTGAGCCGGCAAGCGACGCGGTGAGCGCTTGAAACGCCGAAATCCGCTCTCCGCCCGTCTCCCGCCCGCGCAGCGCGTCCGCCGCCATGCGCGGCAGACGCCTGAGCTGCATAAACCGGCTGCGCAGCGTGAACCACACGCCCGCCGCAAGAATCAGCAGCAGGACATGCGGCCCCCAAAGCACAGTGCGCAGCAAACTCACAGCACGCAGTTCTGCCCGAGATATTCGCAGACGGACATGGCGAGATTCTGCGCAATCAGGGGAATATTATTGCGGATCCACGCTTCATCCTGCGGGTTATCGTGGTAAGCGATTTCCACCAGCACCGCAGGCGCGCTGGTTTTGGTGATCTCCGCCAGCTTCGTCGTCGCGACCGTGCTGACCAGATCGGGGTCCGGGTAAATCTTGCGCAGATTATCGGCGATGATCTCCGCGGCGCGTTTGCCCGCCGTGCTGTACGGGTAGTAATAGACGTCCGGGCCGCGCAGCTTGCCGGCCAGATTGACCGGACCGGCGTTTGAATGCAGCGCAAGGTGCAGGTCATAATTGCCGGCGTTTGATTCGCGGATTGCCTGCCCGAGCGATGTTCCCGGCGTATTGCGCTTGACCGTGATGCCGTTCTGCTCGAGCAGCGGCACCATATCGTCCGCGACAAGATTCATCCAGTACTGCTCGTCGCCGGTCGTCAGATATTTGTTAAAGGGCTGCAAAGAGGGGCTGAGATAGATCGTTGGCATGTCAGGTCTCCTTTTCTGAATGGATTATCCCAGAATGCGGGTGAAAAACGCCTCGCTCGTCTCTCCGGAGGGACGCAGGTACCGGCCGAGATAGATGAGGCTTTCGGGGTCGCGCGTGACGGTGCTTGTGCGCTCCTCGCAGGACAGCGTTACCTTGAACCCCAGCTCCGCGATGATTTCCGGCTCGCCGTCGCTCACCGCACCGAACGGATACGCAAACAGCACCGGCTCCCGCCCCAGATGCTCCTTGGCCTTTTCCTGAAAGAGCAGAACGTCCCCGGTAAGCATTTCGCGGTAATCGTCCATTGATTCGGTGGAGAGCCGTTTTGTCCCCAGACGCGCGCCGTCCGAGCTGTGCAGGTCATAGGTGTGATTGCCGATTTCAACAAGGCCGGAATCCTGCATTTCGCGCAGCATCTCCCATGTGGCATGCGCATAATACGGGCTTTGGTCGGGCGTTTCGGTATAGAGATCGGCACATTTTCCGATCGGCGAAAGCACGAACTTCATCCCGTACTGCTTTGCCGCCGGAAACGCATAGAGATAGTTGTTGTAGTAGCCGTCGTCAAAGGTGATCATCACCGGCTTTTCCGGCAGCGGCGCGCCCTCCTCGGCATAACGGATCAGATCCTCGGAAAGCACCGCCGTATAGCCGTGGCTCTTGAGCCAGCGGAAATCACTCTCCAGCTCCGTCGGCGAAATGACATATTTGCCCAGCCGGGCGCCGTCGTCGATGACGGCGTGATACATAATCACCGGAACGGGTACGCCGCCGTCCGCCGCGAGCACCGTGAGCAGCGTGCCGAACACGCCGACGGCGCCCGCCATAAGCACCGCGGCCGCAGCATACCGCAGCCATCGCTTCAGATTTACGATCCCGTACATAATACCGCCTGCCTTTCCGCGCTTACAGCCCAGTATATGGCGCGGTACAGGCCGGATATTCAAAAAGGCAGAGAAAAGCGCCGTCCTCTCCGATGGCATTCCAGCGGACTGCAGACGGCGCCTGCATACATTCAAGGCTTATATTTACGCTTTCGGGGCAGTTTCCTCCGTTTCCGGAAGCAGACCGGTGAAAAACGCATAAAGATCTCCGAAAACCTGTTCACTGTTCATCTCCGTGACAAGCGCGTGGCGGATGCGCGGATACAGCGTCATTTTGACGTTGTGGCCGGTTTCGCGCAGCTTCTTTTCAACCTTGCGCACGCCGCGCCCCATATCGCCCACGGGGTCCTGTTCGCCGGAGATCAGGTAAATTGGCAGCTTTTTCGGTACACGGCGGTACCACTCGTCGGTGTTGACCGCATGCAGCAGCGTTCCGAGGTCTATGTAGCCCTGTACGGTCAGCGGGAAGCCGCAGAGCGGGTCGTTCTGAAAACGGTCGACCTCTTCCTCTTTGCTCGTCACCCAGTCGTACGGCGTGCGGTTCGGCTTGAATTTCCGGTTATAGGGACCAGTCGCAATTTTCTCCAGATACGGCAGCTTTGCGCGGCCGCCTTTGGATTTTTTCAGCATATTCAGATAAGCGCGCTCCGCCTGCCAGGCGGCTTCGGAAATGCCCGCGCTCGTGCCCATGAACACAACGCCCGTGAGCGACGTGCCGTACGCCGCAGCAAATTCGCGCGCGATGAACGAGCCCATGCTGTGGCCCATCAGAAAATACGGCAGCTCCGGATACTTTTCACGCATCATGGACTGCAGATTGCGGACATCCTCGACGACATTGTACAGGCCGCCGTGATCGCCGAAGTGGCCGTACAGCGCGCCGGAGGTAACGCTCCGGCCGTGCCCGAGATGGTCATTGACCGCGACGACGAAGCCGCGCTCCGCCATATAGGCGCAGAACGGCTTATACAGCGCGCTGTGCTCCGCCATGCCGTGCGCGATCTGCAGAACGGCGACGGGCGCCGTGTCCGGCTCATAGAGCCTTGTAAAGATTTTGTTGTGCGCTGTACAGGAGTTAAAGGTGAATTCGGATACTTTCACGTTTCTTCATCCTTTCATTTGATTCGCCCGCGGCGTTACAGAACAACGGAATAAACGGTCAGCGCATGCAGAACGCTGCCCGCCAGCACAAAGAGGTGCCAGACCGAATGCATATACGGAACCTTTTTGCCGAGGCCGTATACGACCGCGCCGGCCGTATACGCGATGCCGCCCGCAACCAGACACCACAGCCCGAACGGGGACATCCGCTCCACAACGGTTCTGAGCGCGAAAATCACAACCCAGCCCATCGCGAGGTAGCAGACCATCGAGAGCTTTTTAAAGCGTTCCATATTGACGGCGTTCAGCGTGATGCCGAGAATCGCCGCGCCCCACACGATGCCGAACAGTGTGAAGCCCACCGCGCCCTGCAGGCAGCAGAGCGTGATCGGCGTATAGGTGCCCGCAATCAGAAGGAAGATCGTGCAGTGATCCAGAATGCGGAACACGCGCTTGGCCCGGTTGACGCCGAGCGCGTGATACAGCGTCGAAACCGTATAGAGCAGGATCATCGTGCCGCCGAAAATACAGACGCTCACGACCTTGACCGGCGTCTTTTCACAGAAAACAAGCAGAAGCACAAGCGCCGCGATGCCGAAGAGCGCCGCCGCGCCGTGCGATACCGCCGAAAAAATCTCCTCTCCGAGCGAATACAGCGGCAGGCTCAGCCGCTCCCGATCCTCACGGCGCCAGATTTTCCGCGCCGTTCCGCCGGCGCCCGCGCCGGCATAAGCAGTCTGCATCCGCATAAAAAGCCTCCCTTTCAGATCTGATTTTAAATTTGCTTTTATTTGGTTTTTAAAACCAGATGTATTCATATTATAATCCGCATCTCAGTAAAATTCAAGAGGATAATTCTTAACATTTCTTAAAAATATGTTTCTTTTCCCCGCATTTTATACGCGCTGCCGTTGACTTTTTTACGTCCCCATGCTAAAGTGTTAGTACCGTCAAAAATGGCGCCGGATATCCGTGTTTTCCGGCGCCGCATCCGTTTTCTGTGAAGGGTACGGAAGCTTTTTCCGCACCCGGTTTCGCCGTGCAATCGGCACGGCGCAGATGCGCGCTTTTGGGGACGTTTTCCGGCAGGACCCGCCCCGCCCCGCCGGCTTTTGCGCGCATCGGAAAGGCTTGGTATTTTGTGAAAAAGGAAAATAAGCACACCAGTATCCTGCGGTTTTACCCCTTTACCAAGGGACTGCGCCACAACTTCGTGCTGGCGCTCATTTCCGTCATCGTCGCGGTTTTCGCGAACTACATGACGCCGCAGGTCATCCGCGTTACGGTTGATTCCGTAATCAACGATTCCCCGTTCAGCCTGCCCGCCTTTCTGACCGGCTGGATTGAGTCGCTCGGCGGGCGGGAATTTCTGCGCGAAAACATCGTGCTCTGCGCGTTGGCGTCTCTCGTTTTTGCCGTGCTTTCGGGCATATCCACTTATCTTTCGCGCATGAACATGGCCAAGGGCTGCGAAGGCACGGTTACAAAGATCCGCGATACGCTGTTTGCGCACATTCAGCGGCTTCCGTACGCCTGGCACAACCAGAATCAGACCGGCGACATCATCCAGCGCTGCACGCAGGATGTCGACCTCATCCGGAACTTCATCAGCGACCAGATGATGGAGCTGATCCGCGTCATATTCCTGATTGTGATTTCGCTCGCGCTGATGTTCGCAATGAACGTGCAGCTCGCGCTGATTGCTCTGGTTTTCATCCCGATTGTCGTGGGCTACTCGCTGATCTTCTTCTTTATTGTCGGGAACCGCTTCCGCGTAGCGGACGAAGCGGAGGGCACGCTGACCGCCATTGTGCAGGAAAACCTCACCGGCGTACGCGTCGTGCGCGCTTTCGGCCGCGAGCGGTTTGAAAAAGACAAATTCAACAAGCAGAACGAGCTGTTCACCAACATGTGGGTGCGCCTCGGCCGGGTGATGGGCCTGAACTGGGGCCTGGGCGATCTGCTCTCCGGCCTGCAGGTCATCACCATCATGGCGGCAGGTATCTTCTTCGTCGTGAACAATTCGATTACGGAGGGCGAATACCTCGCGTTCATCGCATATAATTCCATGCTCGTCTGGCCGACGCGCAGTCTCGGCCGCCTGCTGAGCGAGCTTTCCAAGACGGGCATCAGCTCGAAGCGCCTGTTTGAGATTCTGGACGCCGAGCCGGAGCGCGACACGGAAAATCCGGTCACGCCGCCGATGGACCGCGACATCGAATTCAAAAACGTGAACTTTTCGTACGGCGCCTCCGGCGAAGTGCTGCACGACATCAATTTCAAAATCAAGGCCGGCACGACGCTCGGCATCCTCGGCTCCACCGGCAGCGGCAAAAGCACGCTGACCTATCTGCTGGACCGCCTGTACGAACTGCCCGAGGGCTGCGGCGAGATCACCGTCGGCGGCGTCGATATCCGCCGCATCGCGCTCAGCCACCTGCGGCAGAACATCGGCATCGTGCTGCAGGAGCCGTTCCTGTTCTCCAAAAGCTTCAAGGACAGCATTTCGGACGGCTCAGACCGCCACGATCTCGAAAGCGTGCGCCAATACGCGCGCCTTGCGGTGATCGACGACACCATCGGCAGCTTTGCCGAGGGCTATGACACGCAGATCGGCGAGCGCGGTGTGACGATTTCCGGCGGCCAGAAGCAGCGCGTGGCCATTGCCCGCATGCTGATGCAGGATACGCCGATCAAGATTTTTGACGATTCCCTTTCCGCCGTCGATATGGAAACCGACGCGAAGATCCGCGAATCGATCAATCAGAATGTGCACGGTACGACAATCATTATTGCGCACCGCATCACCACCATCATGAATGCCGACCAGATCATTGTCATGGACAAAGGGCGCATTGTGCAGCGCGGCACGCACGAAACGCTCAAGGAAGAGGACGGCATCTATAAACGCATCTACGACACGCAGCGCTCCGCTACATAATGCGCTGCTTTGGGGAATAACCATATGAAAATCAAAAGTAAATCGTTACAGACATGGGCGAAGCTCCTGCCGTTTCTCGCCCCGTACAGGAAATACATGATCCTGATCGTCACCACGATGCTTCTGGGCGCATGTATAGATATGGTTCAGCCGCTCTTCTCCGGCTATGCGGTCGACCGTTTCATTGAACCGCGCACGACGGAGGGCCTCCTTCCGTTCGTTCTGGTTTACATCTCGCTCACCCTGCTGATGACACTGAGCACCGTCCTGATGGCCGTGCTCGCGCTCAGGGTGGAAATGTACGTCGGGCGGGATCTGAAGCGCAAGCTTTTTGAGCATCTGCAGACACTCGATTTTTCCTACTACAACACGACGCCGGTCGGCACGATCATGGCGCGCGTGATGAGCGACACAAACAAAATCGGCTCCGTGCTCGCTTGGAGCCTGGTGGATATCTTCTGGAGCGCCGCATACGTCATCGGCTGCGTCTTCATCATGCTGGCGGTCAACTGGCGGCTCGCCATGATCCTGATTGTAATCATCCCGATTATTGCGGTGTTCACGGTGTTCTTCCAGAAGAAGATTCTCGCGGTAAACCGCCGTGTGCGTGCCATCAACGCGGAGGTCACGCGCCACTACAACGAGGGCATTTCCGGCGCAAAGACCTCCAAAACGCTTGTCATTGAGGAGAAAAACGACACGGCCTTCCGCGCCGTGACCGACGACATGCGCCGCACGACAATCCATGGGGTTTGGCTCAACGCGGTGTACATCCCGATCATCGGCTTTCTGACTGCCATCGGCGTCGCGCTTGTTCTGACGAGCGGCGGCCGCATGGTGCTTTTCGGCGATATTTCGGTCGGCGAGATGACCGTCTTTATCAACTACGCGCTGATTATTGCCGACCCGGTTCAGCAGCTCGCGCGTACAATCTCGAATTTCATCTCCACACAGGCCAACATCGAGCGCGTCTCCGCGCTGCTGGAGCGTGAGCCGCTCATCACCGACACGCCCGAGGTCATCGAGAAATACGGTACCTCGTTTGAGCCGAAGCGGGAAAACTGGGAGCCGATTCAGGGCCACATCACCTTTGACGACGTGACCTTCCGCTACCCGGACGGCGTGGAAAACGTGCTGGAGCACTTCTCACTCGATATTCCCGCCGGCACGACGGTCGCCATTGTGGGCGAAACCGGCGCGGGCAAGAGCACGCTGGTGAACCTCGCCTGCCGGTTCTTTGAGCCGACCGCGGGCCGCATCCTGATCGACGGCAGAGACTACCGCGAGCGCTCGATGCTCTGGCTGCATTCGAGCATCGGCTATGTGCTGCAGACGCCGCACCTGTTCTCCGGAAGCGTGCGCGAGAATATCCGATACGGCCGGCTGGACGCCACCGACGAGGAGATTGAGGCCGCCGCAAAGCTCGTCAGTGCGCACGACTGCATCATGCGCATGGAAAAGGGCTACGACAGCGATGTCGGCGAGGGCGGCGACCAGCTTTCCACCGGCGAAAAGCAGCTCATTTCCTTTGCGCGCGCCGTACTGGCCGATCCGCGCATCTTTGTTCTCGACGAGGCGACGGCTTCCATCGACACAAAGACCGAGGAGCTGATCCAGCACGCGATTTCGACGTTGCTTGAAAACCGAACCTCCTTCCTGATTGCGCACCGCCTCTCGACAATCCGCCATGCGGATCTGATTCTTGTCGTGCGCGGCGGCAAGATCATCGAACAGGGCACACACGAAGCCCTGCTTCAGAAGGGCGGCTACTATGCCGATCTGTACAACAAGCAGTTCGAGCAGGAAACCGCCGGCAGGGTCTTTGCGGAATAAGGTCCGCAGAATCGGGAGATTTGAAATGGAACAGAAGAAGATAAGCATTTCCGGGATCCCCGCGATTTTGTGGGGATCCCCCTCACCGCGCGTTTTCATTCATGTGCACGGCAAGCTGTCCGCCAAGGAATACGCGGCAGACTTTGCCGAAATTGCCGATCAACACGGCTTCCAGACGCTCAGCTTCGACCTGCCGGAGCACGGCGAACGCGCCGGTGAGCCGGACCGCTGTGACATCCGGAACGGCATCCGCGACCTGAATAGGATCGCCGACTGGGTGTTTTCCAAATGGGACGACGTTTCGCTTTTCGCGTGCAGCCTCGGCGCGTATTTCAGCCTGAACGCCTACGCGGACAGACCTTTCAGGCGCTGCCTGTTTCAGTCGCCCGTTGTCGACATGGAATACCTTGTCGGTCAGATGATGACGTGGTTCGGCGTAACCGAAGCACGGCTCGAGGCGGAAAAGGAGATTGACACGCCGATTGATCCCCTGCGCTGGGACTATTTCCAGTATGTCAAGGCGCATCCGGTCAAAAAGTGGACAATTCCGACGTCGATTCTCTACGGCGGTAAGGACGCTTTGCAGTCCCGCGCCGTAATCGACGGCTTTGCGGGCAGATTTTCCTGCACGCTGACCGTCTCCGAAGAAAGCGAGCGTCCGTTCATGCAGCCCGGCGACGACATAATCGTCCGGAAATGGATGGACAAAAGCCTGCCGCCGCGCATCACCACGCTGCCGCTGACGCAGGCGCATCTTCCGGCGTGTACGGCGCTGTACATCCGCGCCTTTTCGGGCGAGCCGTGGCACGATGAATTTCCGTCCGAGCAGCCCGTCCGGGACTACTTTGAGCATTTTCTGCAGCTCGACGCCTTTCTCGGGTATGTCGCGGTGCTGGACGGCAAGGTGGCAGCGCTTTCCGCCGGCATGAAAAAGCCCTGGATCGGCGGCGTGGAGTACTATATCGACGAATTCTGCGTCGATCCCGATCTGCAGGGAACGGGCATCGGCTCGCAGTTCCTCGCGGATATCGAAAACGACCTCTCCGCCCGCGGGATGCGCGGCATGCTGCTCAACACGGAGGAAGCTTATCCCGCCTACCGCTTTTACACGAAAAACGGCTTTGAAAAGCTCGGCGACCTCTGCGTTCTCGGCAAATAAAAAAACGGATACATGATCCGGAAAGGAATTTTATGGAGATTCAGATCAACACGCTGACATCGGAGCTGTTTCTGGAATTGTACGGCTCCGTCGGCTGGGAACCGCCTGAAAAAGCGCAGGCGGAAACCGCTCTGCAGCATACGCTCGCCAGCTTTACCGCATATGACGGCGGCAAACCCGTCGGCATGCTGCGGATTCTCGGAGACGGCGGCATGTCGTTTTATCTCAAGGATTTCGCTGTGCTCCCGGCTTATCAGGGCAAGGGCGTCGGCTCTCTTCTGATTGACAGCGCGGAGGCTTATATCCGATCCGTTCTGCCCGCAAACTGGGCCGTGAGCCTTGAGCTGATCAGCACAAAGGAGGCCGTACCGTTCTACAAAAAGAAGGGCTTCGAGGAACGCCCCTGCGCATGGGACGGCCCGGGCATGTTCAAGATGCTGCGGTAAAAGGCCAAACCTGAAAACCACACCAAAATATCAAAAGGGCTTCCCGAATGCTAACGCCACATAAGGAAGTAATTTGAAAACACATCGAAATACTACTTTACGGGCGTTGCAAAGGCGAAAGACAGCGTAGAAGGCAAAATGCTTTTTACGCTGTCTTTCTCTATGTTCAAAAATAAAATCGCACATTCGTCATTTTGAAATTCTCTTGATACAATAAAGGTACAAAAGGAGGTCGAGCGTATGCGAAAGCAAAAATATTACTTAGCGATTGACGATTATGAGCGTAGTGCTATTATCAACAGTCTGAACAATTTGAGAAATAAACTCATTTCAGACGGAAGATATACAGATGCAGTTGATGAACTGATTATCAAATTTGCTCACGC
>JBJEOO010000238.1:0-7039 GCA_051880755.1 Hominenteromicrobium sp. | reverse complement strand
TCTTCAAAATCTCCGGCAATCTGGAGCGCATCGGCGACCATGCCATGAACATCTGCGAGTATACAAAGCTGATGGAGGAAAAGAACATCGCGTTTTCCGAATCGGCGCGCAGCGAAATTGCGCAGATGCAGGACGTCAGCCTTGCGGCCATGAAGCTGATCTACCCGCTGGAATCCATCACCACCGAACGGCTGGAGCAGATTGCGCAGTTTGAGCAGAAGATTGACGACATGACGTTTACACTCCGGCAGAACCAGATTCTGCGCATGCATGACGGCGCGGATGAATCGGCCGTCCTGTATTCCGAGCTGCTCACCGATTTTGAACGCATCGGCGATCATATTCTGAACATCGGCGAAGCCATGGCGCAGATTTCCCTTCCGGAGGCTTTTGAAACCGCCTGACCGGCTGCATTTCCTCCTTGTTTTTTCCGCAGACGCAGGTGTACAATAGGGATACACCAAAACGAAAGGATGCAGAAACATGGACGTGATTTTCAAAAGAACAAGCGTGCGCGCCTATACGCAGCAGCCTGTTGAGGACGACAAGCTGGAGCTTCTGCTGCGCGCGGGCATGGCGGCGCCTTCGGCCGGCAATCAGCAGCCGTGGGAATTCTATCTGGTAAAGAATAAGGCGGTTCTGCAGGCGCTCGCCCAGTGCAGCTCGTATGCCAAATGCGTGCAGCATGCAGCGGCGGCGATTATCCCCTGCTATCGAACGACCGGCCTGCGTCATGCCGCCTACGCGGAGATTGACCTGAGCGCTGCAACCGAAAATATCCTGCTCGAAGCGGAGACGCTCGGACTCGGCGCCGTCTGGCTCGGCATTGCGCCGCTTCGCGAGCGCATGGATGCCGTCCGCGCACTGCTCGGCGCGCCCGATACGCTGGAGCCGTTTGCGATTGTGTCGCTCGGCTATCCCCTGACGTCCGCCGGGCAGGAAGATCGCTTTGACCCCGCGCGCATCCATACGGTGCTGTGAAACAGCGGGCATCCCCGGTTTTGGCCGGAGATGCCCGCTGTTTTATATTGTATGGTCTTCGATACAGATGCTGACGCCGTTGACCTCCACACCTTCTTCGGCGCGGATCAGAATATACCGCTCGCCGTCGATGACGCGGGTTTCAATGAGGTCGCTGCGCTCGGGATTGACGCGGATGGTGACATCCGGCGTTGTGACTTCAAATTTCTTCGTCTCCACAAGATTGCGCGGGCTGAGTGCGGCATCGCCGAAATCCGCCGTATAGCGTGCATCAAAGGCCTCCACCTGCTCGCCCGCAACGCCGCAGGCGGTAAGCATCGTTTTTACCGTCCTCTTAGAGATCGTGAGCGGCTCCGTTTCCTTGTTGACCTTGTGTTCTTCGATCATTTCACACAAGCCGCTGTGCACGGACTGCACCACCTCAAGGCTGCAGGATTCACCAAGCGTCTCGCCGAGAATCGCGCCGAACGTCTCCTTCTGCGCTTCGGCAGGCATCGGCGGCTCACAGCGGAATACGGCGTCGATGAATGCCGCATGATTTTCCGCCGCGTCGTGCGTGTAATACAGCGCACTGTAAATATCGCAGCTCCGGTCGTTAAACGCCGGGAACAGAAACCCGAGGGCCGGTGCGGCGACCAGCCAATCCACGCCGCGGTTATGAAACGCGTTTTCCGGCACATCGTACCGCAGCACCGGTTTGGTCTGTTTGACGGGGCAGATGCTGCACAGCATATACCTGTATACCTCGCTGGAGGCATCCTCCAGCTTTTCGCCGTCCTTTGCGCGGTACGGCACATCATATGTATCGCACGCAAGGAGAATCAGATAGGTGCCTTCCGGGCGGTACGCCTCCATCACCTTACCGAAAAAAGCATGGACGGCGTCCGCATCGCCAAGCCCGGAATCGCGCAGCGCCATCAGAAGCCGGTGCTCGTCGCTGTCGACAACCTGTGCCGTTGAAAACGGCATATCAATAAGATTTCTGCCGAGCGTACCCGAAAGTGTCCGCCGCAGCACCGCAATCAGATTTTCGCTTTCCTCCTGCGGCATCAGCGCCAGAGACTGATCAAACTCCGAAACAATTTCCTGCCGCTCGTTTACATAGCATCCGCGAACATGGGTGATGCCGCTTTTATCCGGCCGAAACCTGCGCCGGATCTCCGAGATTTCTTTTTCATTCATAGCATATGCCGCTCCCTTTCCGCTGAAATTCACCACGCTATTTTATAATTTTTGCGCGGGCTTGTCAATCTTTTCAATTATAAATGAATATATAAACATATGAAAATATGACAATATATTGTATTTTCACTTGGTTTACGACACGCCGCCGCAAATTTCTGTTGCATCCGTCCGCGCGGCGTATTACAATGATTTCAAAAGCGATGAAACGGTTGGAGGCACGGAAATGGATGACACAAAGCCGGTGCGCGGGCGGTTTGCGCCAAGCCCCTCGGGGCGGATGCACCTTGGAAATCTCTGCTGCGCACTGCTCGCGTGGCTCTCGGTTCGATATCAGGGCGGTGAAATGCTGCTGCGCATTGAAGACCTGGATCCGGACCGCTGCAGGCGCGCCTACGCGGAGCAGCTCTGCGACGACCTGCGCTGGCTCGGGCTGGATTGGGATATCGGGCCGTATTATCAGAGCAACCGCCGCACGGAATATGAACGGGCGCTCGAATCGCTGGAATCGCGCGGGCTTGTCTATCCATGCTTCTGTACGCGCGCGCAGCTGCATGCGGCCTCCGCTCCGCACGGCAGCGACGGCGTTTTCCGCTATCCGGGCACCTGCCGCAGCCTTTCACCGGAGGAAATCGCGCAGAGAAGCGCAGCCCGCGCTCCGGCGCTCCGCTTCCGCGCACCGGAAGGCGAAACCCGCTTCGATGATCTTTTTCTCGGCCCGCAGGTTTTTGATGTACAGCGCACCTTCGGCGATTTTCTGATCCGCCGCAGCGACGGCGTTCATGCTTATCAGCTGGCCGTCACCGCAGACGACGCGGAGATGGGCGTGACGGAGGTCATCCGCGGGCGCGACCTGCTCGCTTCCACCGCCTGCCAGCTCCGGCTTTTTGAAGCGCTGGGCGCCGCGCCGCCGCGCTACGGACATGTGCCGCTGCTGGTCAATACCGAAGGCCGACGGCTGAGCAAGCGCGAACGCGATCTGGACGTCGGCGTGCTCCGTGAACGTTTTTCCCCGGAAGCGCTCTGCGGGCGTATGGCGCATCTGCTCGGTCTGCTCGAACAGCCCGAGCCTGCCGCCGCACGGGAGCTGATTCCGCTTTTCCCGAAGGCGGATCTCTCCCGCCCGACCATTGCCGTGCCGGAAAACTTTGCCGATCCGACCAAAACGCGTTGACAGCCCGTTGTGCAAATGGTATAATTTATTCGTATATGTGAATGGTTTTTTCACACTTTTCAGAAACGGAGAGATGCAGAAATGAAAGTCAACATCGGCACTTATTCCTTCGGCGGCATTGCAAGCTATCTCGGCCTTGGCCCGACCCTGCTGGAAAAATTCCAGACAATCGCGGCGCTCGGCTTCACCGGCGTGGAGCTTCTGCCCGTAGATCTCGACAACGACATTGAGGATATCAAGAAGTGGCTGGCGGAGACCGGTCTGGAGGTTGTCTCCATCCATGCGGAGCCGACCGAGGAGATCGTCAAAAAGATGGCGGCGCTCGGCGGCAAGGCCGTCATCTGGGCAGGCACGCCGTTCTGCAGCAAGGCGGAAGCCATCGAGGTCGCCCATCAGCTTGACGAAATGGCGGAAATGGCCGCGCCGTACGGCATCAAAATCGGCTATCACAATCACAGTCAGGAATTCTTCATGGACGAGGGCAAAACGCTGCTCGAGCATGTGCTGGATAACAGCTCCAAGTGCTACCTCCAGCTCGACTGCGGCTGGGCACAGAACGGCGGCTGCTATCCGCCCTCCTTCATCCGCCGCTACAAGAACCGCTTCGTGGCGATCCATGTGAAGGAAAACAGCAAGGTGCAGGGGCCCGGCCCGCGCCCCGCTTCCCGTCACGCGGAGGATGCCGGTCAGGCCAATCCGTTCGCAAATGTGAAGGAAATGCCGCTTGAGGAACGCCAGAAGATTCTGGACGGCTTCAACGCCATGCAGAACAGCCCCGAGGGCAAGAAGAAGTTTGAAGTGCAGTGCCCGATGGGCGCGCCGGAATCCAACATCGACTGGCAGGAAATCAAGAACGCGCTCGACGAGCAGGATTTCGAGGCCTTCTGGGTTGTGGAACGCGAGGGCTTCTACGATGAACACGACAAGTGCATCGCCGACGACGCCGCGTGGATCAAAGCGAATATTCACTGATTTTCAGCAGGATAAAAGGGTGTGCTTCACGGCACACCCTTTTTGCAATCCGGATTTACTTTTTCCTCCGTCCGTGCTTTTCGCGGAAGGCGGGCAGCGCGGCAAGGCCCAGCTCCGTAACCGGGCGCACCCATTTGCCCGAATACATGTGAATCTGCATCAGCACAAAGCGTATGGGTTCATCGATATAGCAGCAGGCAAAAATCACAAGGAACGGCGCTTTCCATACGAGGCCGGTCAGACACACGGCGGGCAGCACCATCACATACATGAAGGTGATTTCCAGCACCGTGCCGAAGGTGGCGTCGCCGCCGGCGCGGTAGGTGTCGTTCTGGGTCCAGTTGCACATGCGGATAACCGCGGCGACACAGTAAATCATCAGCAGGCCGGAGCCGATCTCCAGCGACTCGCCCGAAAGGCTCATGGCGGAGAGCACCGGCTTGTGAACCGCAAGCAAAAGCAGGCAGATCGTCAGAATGCAGCCGCCGCAGAGCGCAACCAGCCGCTTTGCGCGCTCATAAGCCGTATCCAACTCGCCGGCGCCGACAGCCTTGCCTACCAGCACCGAAGCCGCATTGGAAAAACCGGCAAAGAAGCCGATGACCAGACCTTCCAGCGTGCGGAACACCGCGATGGCGGCGATGGCCTGCTCCGACTGCCGGCCGAGCACGATGTTGATGACCATATTGCCCACGCCGATCAGAAGCTCGTTGCAGATGATCGGGAAGCATTTGACGAAATACGCCTTGAGCTGCTCCCGGTTCCAGCGGAAGTGCTTGCGGAACTGAAACAGATACGGATATCCCTGCGCACGGCTGAGGATCAGGATCACGAGCAGATTGACCGCGGCCGCGCAGGTTGTAGCCAGCGCCGCGCCGCGGATTCCCATGGCGGGAACGCCCAGCTTTCCGTAAATAAATACCCAGTTGAGCAGGACATTCGTGCCGACCGACGCAAAGGCCGCAAACATCGGGATGCGCACCCGTTCCGTCGAGCGCAGCAGCGCGCTCATCGCCATGGAGAGGATCTGCATCGGATAGGCAAAGCCCACAATGCGCAGGTATTCCACACCGATGCGCTGAATGGAGGTTTTATCCGTATAAATGCGCATGACCAGCTCCGGTGCAAGCAGCGCCAGACTGGTGAAAATCACCGCCACGGTCATCATGCAGGTTAACGTCAGGCCGTAGGAGCGGTCGATGCCGTCCTCATCCTGCGCGCCCCAGTACTGGGCAAAAAACAGCATGCCGCCGCCCACAAAGCCCCAGTAGCAGGAAAACATCAGCGACGAGAACTGTGCGCACAGGCCGACCGCGCCCACCGAGGTCTCGCCCAACGACGCAATCATGATTGTATCCACCATGCTGCCGGTGGTGGTCAGCAGGTTCTGCAGCGCGACCGGAATGGCGATCACCGCAAGACTCTTCAAAAACGCCTTCCACGGAAAGCGTGCTCTGGTTTTCATTCCGACTCCTCACTTTTCCCAAAAATTCGTGTGTATTCCCATTCTATCCGAATTGCCGGAATCTGTCAATAGGCAGGAAAAGCCCCGGCTCGCTGAGCCGGGGCAAAATCATCGCCAGGTGAAATTTTCTTTTCCCGCGCCGATCTCAAAATGATACTTCACAATTCCGAGGTCGATCTTGCTGTAAAAGCCGACACCGGCCGCTGCGGTTACCGTGCTGCCCTGAAGCTCCAGCCTGAATTTCTGCTGATTCATGGCTGTCGGTGCAAGGAGCGCCGCCTGCACACCGTCTGAAAACCACGCTGGGGCGTCCGCATCCGCACGGCTCACCAGCTCCGGCGCCTTGGATCGGTGCGGCGTTCCCTGTGTTTTCCCGTAGCCGACGGCAATGACAATCGCCAGCTTTTCACCGGCGCCGAGTCGGAACGTGCCGGGCACCTTCCGGTAGGTCATCGCCACCCAGCAGGTATTCAGCCCGAGCTGCTGCGCCAGAAGAACCAGTCTTTCGCCGTAATAACCGCAGGCCTCGTCAAGCCCCGCGCCTTTTTTGCCGATCATGGCGATGTAATTTGTGACGCCGGAAAACTTCCCATAATGTGCCATGAAGCCGTCAAAGGCTTTCGGTTCATCCGCGATAAGCTGAATGTGCAGCCCGCTTTCACGGTTGCACCGGTCGATTTCCGCTTCCAGCGCGGCGCGCGCATCCGCTTTCAGCGGCTCGCTGCGGTATTGGCGCACGCTGTGCCGCTGCCGAATTGCTTCCATGAGATCCATTGAGTCATTCCTCCTGATTTATTCTTCAGCCGTCCGGGCAGGGAACATTTCCATAACGGCCTTTGCGTGCCTGAGCATATGCAGCAGGCCCTCCATCGCTTCGGCATCCGCATCCAGCATATAGAAATTCTTTGTCCCCTCCTTGCGCATCTTGACGATACCGGCTTCCCGGAGCACCCGAAGATGATGGGACACAGCCGGGCGGGAAAGATGCGTCTTTTCCGTGATCGCGCCGACCCGCACGCCGCGGCATTCATTCATCTGCATCATTTCCAGGATCATATACTGCCGGTTTTCGTCTCCGAGCGCCAGCAGGATTTTCCGGTTTTCCTGAAATTCCTGCGCAAGGCGCCGTATTTCTTCGTTCATTGGCCGCCTCCTTTGCCGATTGGCTGATGATACAGTTCAGTATATCATATTTGCCGGCCCATGGCGCAACGGGAAAGAAAATCGAGACGGTTCAGTCCGGACGAAGCATCCCGATTTCAATT
>JBJEOO010000237.1:0-7066 GCA_051880755.1 Hominenteromicrobium sp. | reverse complement strand
CAAGCTCCTTTTCGACTTCCGCCGTGAACTTGATGTTGACGATCTTGGGGAAGCGCTCCTTCATCAGCTTCGTGATCACCTCGCCAAGCTCCGTCGGCTTGAAGGACTTGCCCTCACGCGTGACGTATTCCCGGCTTGTGATCGTCGTGATGGTCGCGGCGTAGGTGGACGGACGGCCGATGCCGTTTTCTTCCAGCGTTTTGATCAGCGAAGCCTCGGTATAGCGCGCGGGCGGCTGGGTGAAATGCTGGCTGCCCTTGAGCTCGCGCACCTTGAGGGCCATGCCCGCTTCGAGCTTCGGCAGATCCTTGCCCTTTTCCTCCTCGACGTCGCGGCCCTCCTCATAGAGCACCGTGTAGCCGTCAAAGGCGACGTTGTAGCCGGAGGCTTTGAAAATGTAATCGCCGGCGGAGATCACCGCCTGCGTCGTATTGAGCACACAGTTCGCCATCTGGCAGGCGACAAAGCGTTCCCAGATCAGCTTGTAGAGCTTATACTGATCCTTCGTCAGCGAGGCTTCCACATCCTTCGGCGTAAGCGCCACGGAGGTCGGACGGATCGCCTCGTGGCCGTCCTGCGCATTGGCCCGCGCTTTATAGTGGCGCGGCTTCGCGGGCAGATAGCTCTTGCCCCAGCGGCCGCCGATATACTGCACCGCTTCCTGCACGGCGTCCTCGGAGAGGCGCAGCGAATCGGTACGCATGTATGTGATCAGACCGACCGCGCCCATGCCCTGAATTTCAACGCCCTCATAAAGCTCCTGAGCGGCTTTCATCGTGCGCTTTGCCTGAAAGCCCAGCTTGCGGGATGCCTCCTGCTGCAGCGTGGACGTAATGAACGGCGGCGCGGGCTGCTTGTTCTTTTTGCCTTTTTTGACGGAATCGACGGTGAACGGCGCATTTTCCAGCGCGGCGAGGATCTCATCCGCCTGTTCCTTGTTTGTGATCTTGATCTCGCCGCTGTGGTCGCCGTAGAAAGACGCGCCGAAGATGCTTCTTGAGCCTTCGGCGGTCAGGCGCGCGTCGATCGACCAGTATTCCTCCGGCTTGAACGCGCGGATTTCCTCCTCCCGGTCGACAATGATGCGCAGCGCAACCGACTGCACGCGCCCGGCGGAAAGGCCGCGGCGGATCGTCTTGGCCAGAAACGGACTGAGCGAATAGCCGACAAGGCGGTCAAGAATTCTCCGCGCCTGCTGGGCATTGACGAGGTTCAGATCGATGGTGCGCGGATGTGCCATGCCCTCTGTCACACCTGTTTTTGTGATTTCGTTGAACGTGACGCGGTTCGGCTCGTGCTCGTCAAGCCCGAGAATATAGGCGAGATGCCAGGAAATCGCCTCTCCCTCACGGTCCGGGTCGGTTGCAAGATAGACGGTATCGGAATCCTCCGCCGCTTCCTTCAGCTCGGAAACCAGCTTCTCCTTCCCCTTGATAATCGCATATTTCGGTTTGAAGTCATTCTTGATATCGACACACAGGCGCGCCTTCGGCAGATCGCGCACATGCCCCATGGAAGCGATAACTTCATACCCGCTTCCAAGATATTTTTTGATCGTTTTGGCCTTTGCAGGCGACTCCACGATGACCAGCTTGGACATATCAGGTCTCCTTATCTATGATTTACGCCGTTTACGCGTTATATTTTGCTTCAATTTGTTTAGTATACAATGTTTTCACGATTTTGTAAACCTCTGACCGGGATAAGTCCGGATCAATCCGAACAGCTCCAGCTCCGTCAGCGCCGCCAAAACGGCCGCCGGGGAAAGCGACGCCTCCGCTTCAAGTCTGGAAACGTGCTTCGGGTCATCGTTCAGAACCCGGAGAAGCCGCTGTGCATCCGGAGACAATCCCGCCGGAATATCCGACGGATCAGGTTCCTCCGGCCCGGAATCGGAAAGCATCACGCGGCGCGGACGTATTTTCGCCTGCCTGCGGATGTTCTGCGCCGCCTGCTCGATCTCCAGAAGGCGCATGCGCTTCCGCCGCTCGGCAAAGGCTTTCAGGATCTCCTGCGCAGTCTGCACCTGAGACGCGCCGTCCTCAACAAGGCCGATGCAGCCCGAGAACGCCGTTTTATCCTCGCCGACGAACGCGAAAACCTCCCGGTTCTGCTCGACCGCATACTTGGCCGTGATCAGCGCGCCGCTCTTTTTCGGCGCTTCCGCCACCAGCACACCGTGCGCCAGCCCGGAAATCAGCCGGTTGCGCGTCTGAAACGTCCCGCGCTGCACGGGCGTCTGCATCGGATACTCGGTAACCAGCGCCCCGCCGGAATCGAGAATCTCACGGCGGAGGATCGCGTTGTCCATCAGATACGGATAGTCCAACCCGCAGGGCAGGACGGCAATCGTCCGACCGCGGCCGTTCAGCGCGCCTCGGTGTGCTTCCGAATCGACGCCGAGCGCACCGCCGCTGACCACAACCGTGTTTTCGAGCGCGAGCTGATAGGCCATTTCCCGCGCCGCGTTCAGGCCTGCCCGGCTCGCTTTTCGCGTTCCGACAATGCCGATGGAAAGCGCGGCGGAGAAATCCGGAAGATCGCCGCGCACATAGAGCACGGCGGGCGGATTATAGATTTCGGACAAAAGCGCCGGATATTCCGTACAGTCCGGCGTAAGCACCTGCTGGCCAAGCCGCAGGCAGTATTCAAGCGCCGCTTCCGCTTCGGGCAGGCCGCAGGTATTCAGCGCGGTCAATTCCTTATCCGAAACGAAAGAAAAGCTGCTCCAGAGGCTGACGCCGCCTTTATAAAAAGCCGCCGCGCTGCCCGCGCGGCTGACCAGCTGCATCGGTTTTGCGCTGCCGGGGCCGAAAGCATTCTGCAGCCAGATCCAATACACCCGGTTATCCATGGCTGTTTTCCCCTTCCCCTGCGCCGCGCATCATTTCCCAGAGCACAATCGCCGCCGCTGTCGAAGCGTTGAACGACTCGGCGCGCCCGCGCATCGGGATGGTCACACGGTTATGGCAGCCGGAAACAGCCTGCGTGGTCAGGCCGTTTCCCTCGTTTCCGATCCACACCGCCCAGCTTCCGGTTTCAAACGGAACCGAGGTGATCGGCATTGCGGTGCTGTCCGGCACCGCCGCGAGCGACGCAATCTTTTCGCCGTTCAGCGCCGAAAGGCACGACGCCGTGTCCGGAAACTGACGCACACCGAGCCGGAATACGGCGCCCATGCTGCCGCGCAGCACCTTCGGCGCATAGATGTCGCAGCACGCGCCGACCAGCGCGAGATGCCGCACGCCGAGTGCTTCCGCCGTACGCAGGATGTTGCCCATATTCGAGGGATCCTGCACATTTTCGAGCACCAGCACACGCCGGAAACGCCCGCTGTCCGGCTCCGCGCCGGCCGGCAGGCCGTCTGCCGCGCGGACAGGCATCCGGCAGACACAGAAAATCCCCTGCGGGTTCTTCGTATCGGAAAGCAGTGGCGCAATGTGCTCCTCAATGCAGTATGCGCACTCGGCCGCTTTCAGCACCGCGTCCAGATACGCACGGTATTTTTTCTCCGCATTCTCCGTAAAAAAGCACGCCGCAATTTTCATGCCGCTGCCCGCGGCATCCGCGCACAGCCGCGCGCCCTCCGCCATGAAAAGTCCCGCCTCGCTTCTCTTTTCCGCCTTTTGTAAAAGCGACGCGGCATCCCTCACGACCGGGCTTTTCCGACTGGTGATCTTCTCAATCTTCAATGCAATCCGCTCCTTCCGCAAAGCTAAAAAATGTGCGCCCGGAGGGTTTCCGGACGCACGGATAGCTTAATTATACAGCAGCCTTTGCCTTCTCAACAAGAGCCTTGAAAGCAGCCTCGTCGGCAATTGCGATCTCGGAAAGCATCTTTCTGTTGAGCGTGATGCCGGCCTTCTTCAGACCGTTCATGAATGCGGAATAGGTCGTTCCGTTTGCGCGGCACGCAGCGTTGATTCTGGAAATCCAGAGACGGCGGAAATCTCTCTTCTTCTGCTTTCTGCCGATATAAGCATAGTTGCCGGACTTCATGACGGCCTGCTTCGCCATCTTGAAATGTCTGCTCTTGGAACCCCAGTAGCCCTTCGCGAGCTTCAGAATTTTCTTTCTTCTCTTGCGCGTAGCGAGCGCACCCTTAACTCTAGCCATTTATAAAACCTCCGATAATGCGTTTTATTCTCTCGTTCTCCGCTTTCGACGCTTACGCGTAGGGAAGCATCTTCTTAACAGACTTTACGTTTGTCTTATCCGTGACGGTCGTGCCGCGGGCATGACGCTTTGTCTTGGCTGTTTTGCCATGGCCGTTCAGAAGGTGGCTCATGTTTGCATGAGCGCGGATGACCTTTCCGTTCTTGGAAATCTTCAGGCGCTTCTTCGCGCCGCTGTGTGTTTTAAGCTTCGGCATTTTAAAGTCCTCCTTGAAATTTGTTATTTAACGGGCTTGGGGGCAAGGAACATCAGCATGTTTCTACCCTCGAGCTTCGCCGGCTTCTCGACGTTTGCGATATCCGCAAGCGCTTCAGCAAAACGCTTCATGATGTCTGCACCCAGTTCCGGATGACCCATCTCTCTGCCGCGGAAACGGATCGAAACCTTAACCTTGTTGCCTTCGCCGAGGAAACGGGTCGCATGGTTCTTCTTCGTTTCAAAGTCGTGGGTATCAATGTTGAGCGATAAACGTATTTCCTTGATTTCTACGACGCGCTGGTTCTTTTTCGCTTCTTTCTCACGCTTTGCCTGCTCGAAACGGAATTTGCCGTAATCGATGATCTTGCATACGGGCGGCGTGGCCTGCGGGGCGATCTTGACAAGGTCGAGATTCTTTTCCGCCGCAAGATTCAGAGCGTCACGGGACGACATGATGCCGAGCTGTGCGCCGTCTGCGCCGATCACGCGCACCTCACGGTCGCGGATCTCTTCGTTTATCTGAAGTTCCTGTTTGCTAATGGTTAAGCACCTCCATCACACGTGCGATAACTGTTGTACCGCGTCGCCATGCAACAAATAAGCGGGCAGAAATCTTCTGCCCGCAAATCAACTCAAAGAAACGCCCTGTGGCGCTTTTCCGATATTGACCTGTGTCAGACGTTCCTGCACGGGTGTGAGCGCACGGCTCCGCTTTGTTTTCCTAAAGCATTATACTATACGTCTCCCGGTTTGTCAACAGGAAAATCCGGAAACTTTCAGGCTTTTTCCTCCGGCTCATAAACCGGCTGATTCAGCCAGAAGGAATAGAGCATACAGGCGGCGACGGGCTTTCGGAACACGCGTGCCATCGCTTCGCTGTAAAGCTTGAGCTGCGTGCCGTAGCGCGCCCAAAGCTCGCTTTTATCATAGCATCGGTCGGTCTTGAAGTCAATGATATAGAGCGCGCCGTTTTCCTCAAACATGCAGTCCACCGCGCCCTGCAGAATCACGGGCAGCGCGGCGTCCCGCGGGGCAAGGGACGGATCCACAAGGCCGGCCGGGACAGAGGCAATGAAGCGCTGCTCCTTGTAAATTCTGTCCGCCCGCAGCACGCGCCTGCCGAGCGCGCCCGAAAAGAACGTGCGCACGCGGCGCAGCTCCACGGCGCCCGCCTGCTCGGGCGTGAGATACTTTTCGTCCACAAGCCGACGAAGCTCCGTTTCCGGGCTGACCGCCGCCGTGGGAAAATCGGCAAACTGCATGAAGTCGTGCAGCGCGGTGCCGCGTTCCGCCGGGGTCATCCCCTTGGCGCCGAGGAAAGCCGGGCGCGAGAGCGCCGTCTCCCCTTCGCGCTCGGCCTGCACGGCGGCGAGACCGGAGGCGGAAACCTTTGTGGGCATGACGGTCTGCGCGGCATACGGATAGACAAAGCGCACCGCGCTTTCAATGCGGGCCTTTAATGTGGGATCAACCGGCGCGGGCTCCGGCCGCACCGGCTGCGCGGCGCGTTCGGGCGGCGCAAGATAGACCGTCTCAATTTTCCACGGGGTGTAGTGTTCGCGCAGGATGCAGTCGTCGTCCGCGCCGATTCGGCGGCGCAGCGCCCCGCCGTCCGGATGGCGGAGCGCGCAGAGCATCAGCCATTCCGAAATGCTGGACACACTGTTGACCGTGTACGGCTGAATGCGCGCATCCTGCGTGATCTGCGACGAAAGCTTCTGCAGCGCGGTATCAAAATTTTTCACGGTGGAGAGCAGAATCAGCTTCTCCTTCGCACGCGTCATGGCGACATAGAACACGCGCAGCTCCTCCGCCGCGGCGCTGTCGGCCGAGGCGATGGCAATGGCCTCGCGCGGGAGCGTCGTGCGCCGCGCGCCGGTTTCGGGATCGGTCAGCCGGATACCGAGGCCGAGCGTCGGGTGCAGGCGCATATCGTCGTATTCCGGCACGAACCGCCGCCCGCAGCCCGCAACAATGCACACGGGAAATTCCAGACCCTTGGACTTATGGATGCTCATAATGCGCACAACGTCCGCGTTTTCGGAGACAACATTCGCGCTTTCCATATCCGAGCGGTTCTTTTTCAGCCGGTCGATAAAACGCACAAAGCCCGAGATCCCGTTATAGCCGTACGCCTCGTATTCCGCCGCGTATTTTTCGAGCAGGCGGATATTGGCAAGGCGGCTTTCACCGCCGGGCATGGCGCGCACGATGTTTTCAAAGCCGGTTTCCGTGCAGAGCATGGTAATGAACGCATCGGAGGGCATAACCGACGCGAGCGCCCGATAGCGCGCGACCTCATCCCGCACGCGCACACAGCGCGGATCCTCCGACCGCAGGAGCGAAACGTACAGCGATTCCTTGCCGCAGTCCGCGCGCAGGCGCGCCATGTCGTCCGCCGTAAAGCCGTATACGGGGCTCATCAGCACGGCAAGCAGCGGGATATCCTGATTCGGGTTATCGATGACGCTGAGGAACGAGAGGATGGTCGATACCTCGCTGGCCGCGAAAAAACCGCCTGTCACGGCCGCCCAGGCCGGTATGCCCGCAGCGCGCAGGTTCTCCGCATAGACCGGGGCGTATTTGTTGGAGCTGCGCAGAAGCCCGCAGAAGTCCTTGTATGTAACCGGACGCTCCGCGCCGTTTTCCGTGACGGTGACGAGATCCTCGATCCGCACGCCGAATTCGCCCG
>JBJEOO010000236.1:0-7094 GCA_051880755.1 Hominenteromicrobium sp. | reverse complement strand
GTACGGCCCCAAAAAGATTGATCCTCCGTACGCCGCAAGCATACGGAGGATCGTTTTCATACCGTTATTTGAAGTTATCCGAGGAACGCGGTTTACCCCGCTAAGGTTTCTGCAAAAATCCGCTTCAGGGTTTCATGCGGTATATCCTGCTTCAAATAGATCTGCACCATTCCCTTGGGCGTGAATTTATAACCCGCCAATTCTTCCTTATACCGGGCGGCCGCCTGCGCCTCAATGTTAAGATGGTCCTTGAACGGAATCAGCCGCACAAAGGATTCGCCGACATAATAGCTGGGGATTTTGGCCCACAGTCTTTCCTCCGGCTCACAGGAAACGCTCTCAAAAATCGTCTGCCGGACCGTATGGAACAGATCGACGACCGCATCCGGATATTGAGCCAGATACGCTTTTACTTGCTCATTCATTTCATAACCTCCATGAACAGGAAAACGCAGACGCTTTTCAAAGCAATAGGCATTGCTGTTTCCAACGTATTTTCCATATGCCGCGCAACGACGAAAGCCCAGCTGACTGTAAAAATCGATGGCGTGCTTGTTCTGCACGCGCGTCTCCAGAACCAGCTTGCCGTATCCCAGCAGGCCAGCTTTTTCTTCGAGCTTCAGGACGATGCGTCTGCCGATGCCGCATGTGTTTTTCCGCGCATAGACCCTTTTCACCTCGGCAACGCGCTCCGATACCGGCCGTATGGCGCCGCATCCGTAAGGCACGCCGTCCAGATAAGCCACCAGAAAGACACTCCCGGCCGTCTGCACATCGGCAGAGGAGAAGTGCGCCGTGCCGTCGTCGCCGGTGATTTCGGTCAGCACCGCATTCAGCTCGGCAATCAGCGTCTGCGCATCCGCATCCTCTATATCCGTTTCAGCAATGCGAATTTCCGCCATTTCGATTTCCTTTCAGCCGCACCGCTCAATTGCCTTCCTCGCGCAGCGCCTTTTCCTGCTCCGCCTGAATATCGGCAAAGTACGAAAGCAGCGGGCTTTCATTGCCTGCGTTCTTTTTTAGACGGCGGTTAACATAATTTTTTGTGATGGCCATGACCGTGCCGGAAAGCGTCACGACGCCGATCAGGTTCGGGATCGCCATCAGGCCGTTGAATGTATCCGAAAGATCGATGACAAGATCCGCGCTCAGCGTGGCGCCCGCAAGAATCACGGCAATGAAGATAACCTTATAAATGACGGTGGATTTCGTACCGAACAGGAATTCCCAAGCCTTCGTGCCGTAATAGCTCCAGCCAAGCACGGTGGAAAACGCGAAGAGCGTGACCGCGATTGCAATAAAGACGCCGCCCACGACGCCGAAGCTGTTTGTAAAAGCTTCCGCCGCAAGCCCGAGCTTTGTCGCGCCGCTGAAGGACTGGCCGGTCTGCAGATCGACCACGCCGCTGGTGAGGATGACGAGCGCCGTCAGCGTGCAGACGATAATCGTATCAAAGAACACTTCAAAGATGCCCCAGAGGCCTTGCGTGACCGGCTCCTTGACGTTCGACGCGGAATGCACCATGACGGAGGAACCGAGGCCGGCTTCGTTCGAGAACACGCCGCGCTTGAAGCCCCAGGTGATGGCCTGCATGATGAGCGCGCCGCCGACACCGCCGGAAACCGCCTTGAAGCTGAACGCGTTTGCGAAGATCGAGGCAAAAGCCGCGCCGACCTGCCCAATATTCATGCATACGATGATGACCGCGCCGATGATGTAGAAAACGGCCATAAACGGAACAAGCCGCTCATTTGCGTGCGCAATGCGCTGGATGCCGCCCAGAATAACGAGCGCGGCGGCAATCATGATGACGGCGCCGATGATCACGGCATCCCATGTGGCGCTGCCCGTGAAGGAAGCGACGCTCAGGACGCTCTCACGGATCGAAGTGACCTGTCCCATATTGCCGATGCCGAACGACGCGACCACCGCAAAAACGGAAAACAGAACCGCCAGCACTTTGCCCAGCCATTTGCAGTGCTTTTTGCCGCCCAGACCGTCGCGCAGGTAGTACATCGCA
The DNA here is from genome assembly GCA_051880755.1 of Hominenteromicrobium sp. GTDB lineage: Bacteria > Bacillota > Clostridia > Oscillospirales > Acutalibacteraceae > Hominenteromicrobium. The sequence goes on along the minus strand of JBJEOO010000236.1, from coordinate 5,074 downwards.
CCACCGCACCATTCGCCCTTCTCATTGCGGCGGCGGAAGAAAATGCCCAGCACATTCTCGGAATAGTTCGTCATCATACCGACAATCGCGGCAATCCACATCCAGAAAACCGCGCCCGGGCCGCCCATCGTGATGGCATACGCGATGCCGGCGATGTTGCCGGTGCCGATTGTCGCGGAAAGCGCCGTGCAGAGCGCCTGAAACTGCGAGATGGAATTTTTGTCCTTGCTTTTCAGGATGTCCTTCTTCCGGAACAGTCCGCCGATTGTCTCGCGGATCATGTGGCCGAAATGCACAAACTGGAAGCCCTTGGTCAGCACCGTCATCAGCACGCCGGTGCCGATCAGCAGGATGAGCGCGGGAACGCCCCACACCACGCCGTTGACCGCACCGTTGATTTTTTCGATCCATTCGATGAATCCATTCATTTTCATTACCCCTTTGCGAAAAATGAAAAGGAGAACATACCGCGCGGTACATTCTCCAGACAAAATCGAAAAGGGCGCGAACCCTGCGGTCCGCCTGCCGTCTCCGTCCTTTTGCCTGAGAGATTCGACCCATCGGGTCTTTGCACCTTCGGCCCCGCATCCTGCGGCTTCTCCGGAGCGCTATCCGCATACAGTCCCGGCGGAAACCCGCCACCTGAGAGTGTTGCTCCTTCGGCGACCAAGCGGTCTTTTCCTGCACGCTTCGCATAGCACAAGTTTAATATTTTATTATGCTACTAGAAAATATGAATTTTGTCAATACCAATCTTGCAAAAAGGGGAAAGCTCTGCTATACTATGATGCAGAAAATGCGATAGAAACACCGCCGTCTGCCACCGGGCAGGCGGAATGCGTGCCCACAGAAAGCCGTTAGGTCTCAGAAGGCTTTCTGCGGGCTTTTTTTGACAAGGAGGATATCCATGCGCACCTATTTCCGCTTTACCGCCCTGAGCGTGCTCGGGATGCTCGGGCTTTCCGTCTACATTCTGGCGGACACCTTTTTCATCGCCAATTTCATCGGCGCGGACGGTCTGGCCGCGCTGAATCTTGCGCTACCGGTTTACGGCGTCATCAACGGCACGGGGCTTCTGATCGGCGTGGGCGGTGCAACCCGGTATACGGTCTGCCGCACGGGACGCGGCGGAAATCCGGACGCGCCCTTTACGGCAAGCCTCTTCCTCGGTGCGGCGGCCGCCGCCGTGTTTCTCGCGGTCGGGCTGTTCTTCGCCGGACCGCTTGCCGGTCTGCTCGGTGCGGACGGCTCCGTCCTTGCGCCGACAACCGTTTACCTGCGGGTCTGCTGCCTGTTTTCGCCGTTCTTTATTCTGAACAACATCCTTGTCGCGTTTACGCGCAATGACGACGCGCCCGGACGTGCCATGGCCGCCATGCTGGTCGGCTCGCTCGCGAATATCGTAATGGACGCATACCTCGTCTGCATCGCAGGGCTTGGCATGCTCGGCGCGGTGCTTGCCACGGGTATGGCGCCGCTCTTCGGCATCGCACTGTGCCTGTGCCGGCACCGGGGCTACCACCCCCGCCGCTGCCGGTTCCGGCCGGAGCTGGGGCAAATCTTCGCCGCCGGCTTTTCCTCGTTTGTCGGCGAGCTGTCTTCCACGGTTGTCATCCTCGTTTTCAACTATCTGCTGCTCGCGCTGGCCGGCAGCACAGGCGTCGCGGCATACGGCATCATCGCGAACGTCGCGCTTGTTGCCACGGCGGTGCTGACCGGCGCCGCGCAGGGCGCACAGCCGCTCTTCAGCCGGGCCTTTGCCGAAAACGACCGCGCGCAGCTCGCCCGCCTGACCCGGTGGAGCATATGCACGGCATTTGTGCTCGGCGCGCTGCTTGCACTCGGCGCATATCTGTTTCCCGAGACGGTTGTCGCCGTGTTCAGCCGCGGAGACGAAGCGCTGGCATCCTTCGCCGTGCCCGGGCTGACGCTTTTCTTCACAAACTATCTCTTTTCCGGCATCAGCCTGCAGCTTACCGCGCGGTTTGCCGCGGCGGGCCGCCCGCGCCCGGCGGCGCTGCTCTCTCTGCTGCGCGGCATGCTGCTCGTCGTGCCATGCGCTCTGCTGGGTGCGGCGCTTTTCGGCGTCACCGGCCTTTGGCTCGCCGTCCCCGCCGCCGAACTGCTTACGCTGCTGTGCGGCATATGGCTTCTGCGGCGAAAAAGCCCATAAAGACGCAAAACCGGCCTGTCCCTGCGGACAGGCCGGTTTCCTTCTGTTTCGGTTTGTGCCGGATCAATAGCCGACGGTGAGCGTGAACTCAAATGCGTCGCCGTCTTCCACCGGAGTGGAATCCACGCCGGTCATGACCATTTCGCCGCCCTTTGTCAGGCACCACCACTCCTCGTTGGCGCTGTCGGCCTCGATACCGTCCACCTTCGTGACGAACAGGCCGTACTCGCTCTCGCTGCCTTCGATCAGACCTTCATTGAGCAGCGCCGCGCCGAGCATTTCCTCATCGGTGGTCAGCTCATGAACCGTCTCGTTGCCCTCGGCATCCACAACCGTCAGCGTGTACGCTTTGCCGCCCGCTTCGCTCTTGGCGCCGGAGCAGCCGGCAAACAGGCAGAGCACCGCAAGGACGACCGCCGCAAGAACCAGCAGCTTTCCGGACATGGTGTTTGTTTTCGTGTTTCGCATGATTCAATACCTGCTTTCTTCAAAATTTCCGGGCAAAGACCGTGCGCGAAGAAAGCCTGAACCGTCCGCCCGTGCCTTTCCGGCACAAAACGGCGCCCAGCGGGTTTACCCCTGTCGCCGGCATCCGCAGCTCCGCATGATCTCCTCAGGCAAGTCTTCCGGCTCCGGAGTCCGCGCCGCGCGCCGCCTTCCCGCTTTCGCAGTGGCCTTTGGCGCGCGCCTCCTCCGTTACGGCGGCGGGCCCGCCGGGGTTTTGCACCCCGTTCCTTGTTCGGCTGTGCCGGTAGCACAGACACCTGAGGTCCCGCCGACCATCATACGATAAAAAAATGTATTTGTCAATCCAAACGTGCAAGAATCGCTTTGGTTTTTATGCCCTGCGCCGTAAACATCACCTCGTGCTCGGATTCAATGTTATCCGGCGCGTTTTCGCTGTGCAGGTCGTCCGTTTTGCAGAGGATCGTGAAGCCCGCCTCCGTCAGATACCGCTGCGTGGCGAGGTACAGATCCGTGTTGTCGGTCTTGAACCAAAGCTCGCCGCCGGGGGCAAGGATTTTCCTGTAGGTTTCGAGCTGGCGCGTGTGCGTCAGACGGCGCTTGTGGTCGCCCGCCTTCTGCCACGGATTGCAGAAGTTTACATAAATTCGATTCACTTTCTCATCGGGTCCAAAGAGCGCGTCCAGCTTTTCGATATTGAACGCGAGCAGCGCGACGTTCTGCACCGGATCCTCACCGAACTCGGCCTCGATGTTGCGCTTCGCGACACCCAGAATATCCGGACTGATATCGATGCCGATGAAGTTCACCTGCGGCTCCCGGCGGGCGAGCTTTGCCAGAAACGTACACTTGCCGCAGCCGAGATCAAGGTGCAGCGGCCGGTCGTTTTTAAAATATGCTTTCCATGAACCGGCGGCCTTTTCCGGCTCGCCGATAAAGAACGGGCAGGCAGCCAGTTCCGGCCGCGCCCATTTTTTCCTGCGGATTCTCAAGGCGGATCCCCTTTTCTTCCAGAATATATCGATGATCGCTCCGATATTGTACCGCAGTTTTGCGCCATATGCAAGGGCTTTGCAAAAAACGAAAAAAAGCCTTGACAAGTTCAGTCTATACATGTAGAATATAAGCAGCAAATCATTCTATTCAAATAGACTGGAAAGAGGTTTTTCCGATGAAGCTGTATAACAGTGATCTGAACGTGATGGATGTTCTGTGGGACCGCGGTGACTGTTCCGCAAAGGAAATTGCCGCCGTGCTCGGCGAGACGGTCGGCTGGAGCAAAACAACCACCTACACGGTGATTCAGAAATGCGTGCAGAAAGGCGCTGTGGAGCGCCGGGACCCCGGCTATATCTGCCACGCCGCTGTAACGCGTGAGGAAATCGGCCGCGAACAGACCGACGAGGTGATCGACCGGCTGTACGGCGGCGCGCCGGATCTGCTGGTGGCGTCGCTCATCGGCCGCAAAAAGCTCTCGAAAGAGGAGATTGACCGCCTGCGCGCCGTTATCGAACAGTACGAGGAAAAATAACCGCTGCCGGACGCAAAGGAGGCGCGCACGCAATGGACACTTTGATTTTCATGACCGTTTCGGCTTCGCTGCTGCTTTCGGCCGCGTTTGTGCTCCGGGCGCTTTTCGGACGGGTTCTGCCGCGCCGGGCCTTTATGGCGCTTTGGTGCGCGGCGAGCGTGCGGCTGCTCGTGCCGCTGGAGATCGCGCTGCCGGTCAGCGTATTTGCGCTGTTTGCACGGAGAAAGCCGGTGGCGCAAACGGTGCAGATTCCCAGCGTCCCGGTTACGACGATGGCCCCCGTCGCGACAGCTCCCCCGACCGCCGCACCGGTCGCGACGGCGGCGCCCGCGGTCGTTCCCGCTGCGGAGCCGCTGCAATTTGCCGACGTGCTCCCGTGGATCTGGGCGGCGGGCGCGGTACTGCTGGCTTCGGCGCTGCTCTTTGTGCATCTGCGCGAGCGGTATCGCTGCCGCTTCATGATGCGGGATTTCGAGGCGGAGGCGCTCGTGCCGCGCCGCGTGCGCGTGTACCGCTGTGCGGCAGTTTCCGCGCCGTATGTCACGGGGCTTTTCCGTCCGCAGATTTTACTGCCCGCCGGGTTTGACAAGGCGGATCTGCCGCCGGTGCTCGCCCACGAGCTTGCGCACATCCGCGGGCTGGACATCCTCAAGAAAATGCTTTTCGCTGCGGCGCTCTGCGTCAACTGGTTTAACCCGCTCGTGTGGGTGATGGTGCGGCTCGCGGGGCGCGACCTCGAGCTGCTCTGCGACGAGCGCGCGCTCCGCGCGGCGGACGCTCCCGCCCGCACCGCCTACGCCCATGCGCTGCTCAACGCGGAGGAACGCCGCAGCGTGTTCACCCTTGGTTTTCAAAGTGATACGGAGGTACGCATTATGACTATATTGAACGGCAAAAAACACAGC
>JBJEOO010000235.1:0-7137 GCA_051880755.1 Hominenteromicrobium sp. | reverse complement strand
TAAAAACGCGTTCTCGGTGGATTACGGCATTGTGGAGACAATGGCGCATTTCTATGCCGCGCGCGCGTTTAACCCGAAGGTCGATTTCATCATCGATATCGGCGGTCAGGACATCAAGTGCTTTAAGATCGGAAACGGCGTCATCGATGACATCTTCCTGAACGAGGCATGCTCCTCAGGCTGCGGCTCGTTCCTGCAGACCTTTGCCGGCGCGCTGGGCTATTCGATCGAGGATTTCGCGAAGCTCGGCCTTTTTGCCGACCGTCCGGTTGACCTCGGTTCGCGCTGCACGGTCTTTATGAATTCCTCGGTCAAGCAGGCGCAGAAGGACGGCGCAAGCGTCGAGAACATCTCGGCGGGTCTTTCGATCAGCGTCGTCAAGAACGCGCTGTACAAGGTTATCCGCGCGGTCGATTCCAAAGCAATCGGTCAGGAGATCGTCGTGCAGGGCGGCACGTTCCTGAACGATGCGGTGCTCCGCGCGTTTGAGCAGGAGATCGGGCGTGACGTTGTGCGTCCGACCATCGCGGGTCTGATGGGCGCGTACGGTGCGGCGCTCTATGCGCGTGAAAAAGCGTGTGCGAAGGACGGTGAGCTTCCGCAGTCTACGCTGCTTTCCAAGGAAGCGCTCGAAAGCTTCACGCACAGCGTCAAGGCAATCACCTGCCGCGGCTGCTCCAACAACTGCAAGCTGACGGTCAACACTTTCTCCGGCGGGCGGAAGTTCATCAGCGGCAACCGCTGCGAAAAGCCGGTCACGGGCGTGAAATCCAGCGAGACGAAATACAATATGTTCGAGGAAAAGCGCAAAATCCTCGCACGCTATACATACAAGAATACCGGCAAGCCGATTATTGGCATTCCGATGGGCCTCAATATGTACGAGCTGCTGCCGTTCTGGTATAAATTCTTCACAACGCTCGGTTACGATGTGATGACCTCGCCGGCATCGAACCGCCAGCTCTACCTCAAGGGTCAGCACACGATCCCGTCCGATACGGCCTGCTTCCCGGCGAAGCTGATGCACGGCCATGTCGAGGCGCTGATTGACGCCGGTGTGGACGCCATCTTCTATCCGTGCATGTCGTACAATCTCGATGAAGGCCTCGGCGACAACCATTACAACTGCCCGGTCGTCGCGTATTATCCGGAGGTTATCTCCGCGAATATCCCGAAGCTCAGGGAGACGGTTTTCATCGGCGAAAACGTCGGCCTGCACCGCCGCCGCGATTTCCCCGGCAAGATGTATGAGATTCTGCGCAGCCACCTGAAGGGTGATTTCACAAAGCAGGACGTCAAAAAAGCGTCCGATGCGGCGTATGCCGAATATGACCTCTACATGCGTGCCGTCCGCGCCATCGGCGATAAGTTCCTCAAAATTGCCGAGGAGCAGAACAAGCCGGTCATCGTGCTTTCGGGCAGACCGTACCACGTCGATCCGGAAATCAACCACGGCATCGACGGCCTCATCTGCGACTGCGGCGCGGTACTCGTCACCGAGGACGCCGTTTCAAACAAGGTGCAGAAGTTCCCGACCACGGTGCTCAACCAGTGGACGTATCATTCGCGCCTGTATGCGGCCGCGAAATATGTGGCCGGTCGGGATGACAAGCGCATCAACCTGATTCAGCTTGTTTCCTTCGGCTGCGGCGTTGACGCCATTACGACCGACGAGGTGCGCGCGATTCTGCACCGCGGCGGAAAAATCTATACACAGCTCAAGATTGATGAGATCACCAATCTCGGCGCGGTGCGCATCCGGCTTCGCAGCCTGTTTGCCGCACTGGATTTACAGTAAAGGGAGGTGCTGTTATGGAAACCGCAAATCGTGTCGAATTCACGAAGGAAATGAAAAAGGACTACACGATCCTTGCGCCGAATATGGCGCCGATCCACTTCAAGCTTTTTGAAAACCTGTTTGAGTCCTACGGCTACCACGTCGAGATTCTCCAGACACGCGGCCGGCAGATTGTCGACGAGGGACTGAAATATGTGCACAACGATACCTGCTATCCGGCGCTGCTGACGATCGGCCAGATGATGGACGCGCTGCACAGCGGAAAATACGACCTGAACAAGACCGCGCTCATCATCACGCAGACGGGCGGCGGCTGCCGTGCTTCAAACTATATCCATCTGCTGCGCAAGGCGCTTGCAAAGGACGGCCTTTCGCATATCCCGGTCATTTCGCTCAACATGTCCGGCCTTGAGAAAAACAGCGGCTTCAAGCTGACGCTGCCGATGATCCGCAAGGCGCTCGGCGTGCTGGCGTACGGCGACCTTCTGATGCTCCTGCATAACCAGACCCGCCCCTATGAGCAGGAGGCCGGCGCGAGCCGCGCGCTCGTCGACAGCTGGACCGAGCGGCTCACGAAGCTGTTCGCCGAGGAAAAGGGCTATTCCGCCAAGGAAATGGAGCGCCTGCTGCCGCAGATTGCGGAGGATTTCGCGCGCGTGCCGGTCACGGGAGAAAAGAAGGTGCGCGTCGGCGTTGTCGGCGAGATCTATGTCAAGTATTCGCCGATCGGCAACAACGATCTGGAGGAGTTCCTGTTCAGTCAGGGCTGCGAGACGATGGTGCCCGGGCTTCTGGGCTTCATGCTCTTCAAGGTGGACAACCGCATGGAGGATATCAAGCTCTTCGGCGGCAGTAAGGCAAAGTTTGAGGTCGTTAAGATCCTGTTTGATTATCTGGTCGGCATCGAAGGCCATGTAATCCGCGCGGTTGAGCACGCGAACACGGTCACCAACCGATTCACGGTTCCGTCCTCGTATGCGCACCTCAAGCAGCTCATCAAGGGCGTCATCGGCTACGGCTGCAAGATGGGCGAGGGCTGGCTCCTGACCGCGGAAATGATGGAGCTGATCGAAAGCGGCTATCCGAATATTATCTGTGCCCAGCCGTTCGGCTGCCTGCCGAATCACATCGTCGGCAAGGGCATGGTGCGCAGCTTGAAAAATCTCTACCCGAAGTCCAATATCGTGCCGATCGACTACGATCCCGGCGCGACGAAGGTCAATCAGGAAAACCGCATCAAGCTGATGCTTGCCGTTGCGCGGGAGAATATGGAGCAGCAGGCCTGATTCCGCACTTTTTCGACCGTTATCGACAAAATCAAATGAGGACCGCCACCCACGGCGATCCTCATTTTTTGTCGGGATTCGGCTTGTCTCCGTCCGTCCCGCTTTTGCGGCGTACGTTTTTCCGATGGTAGCCGGAAGCGCTGTGCGGGCCGTCCTGCCGGTCACGCGTCCGTTTCTCATGGCTCATCAGGAATTCCTCGGCGCCGAGTGGGATATACTCCTCACTGATCAGCGCTTCCACCGATACGCCGTAGAGCTTGGCCAGGCGCAGCAGGGTTTGAATGCACGGCTGTGTTTTGCCGGTTTCATAATAGGTGTAGGTGCTGCGGTTCAGGTTGAGCGTCTTTGCAACGGTTTCCTGTGTATAGCGTTCCGCCGTCCGGTAGAACCGCAGTTTTTCTCCCAGCGTCATGTATTTCATCTCCGAAACAGATTTGAATTCCACATAACAGAATTCGATATAGTATAACAAATTCCGGACTTTTTCGATGGGAATTGTTAGAATGTATCGAGAGGTGGATAGGATGATCCGTATTTTGCTATCAAGGAAGCTTGGAGAAATGAGAATTTCACAGGCAGAATTGTCACGCATGACAGGCATTCGCCCCAATACAATCAGCGATATATATAATGAGATGTGCTCCAAAATTGACTTGGAGCAGTTGGATTTAATCTGTGAGGCACTGGATTGCGATATCACGGATTTGCTGGAACGCGTGCCAAGTCCGATTCCGCTGATCGACCGAACCCGCGCGGGAAACAAGAAAAAATCATAGCATGGAAAGCTCCGCCGTACCCGATGTGGTGCGGCGGAGCTTTTGCCTGCTTTTTTATTTCATCGCAAGTCCCAGCTTTGTGAGCGCCGGCAGAATCAGACGGAGCACCAGCCCGGAGCACAGGCCGAAGCCGACGGAAAGCAGCAGCAGGGCGGGAATATAGAACAACGCCGCCGGGCCGGTCAGCAGCAGCGCCACCGCAAGCTGCGCGGCGTTGTGTGCGAGTGCCCCGCAGACGCCGGTGAACAGCAGGGAGAAACGTGTCTTTTTCCAGACGGCCCACATCATGAGCGTGCTCAGCACGCCGCCGGAAAGGCTCATCAGCCCGGCGGTCACACCGCGCGTCAGAAACGCGAAACCGCCCTTGATTACGGCAACCGCCAGCGCGTACGGCAGGCCGAGCGACCCTGCCGCGAACATCGTGACAATATTGGAGAGGCCGGGCTTTGCGCCGGGCGGCAGACCGGGCAGCGGCGGCAGCATGCCCTCAAGAAACGAGAGCACGAGCGCCAGCGCGCCGAGCAGCCCGCACAGGGCGATCCGTTTGGCATTGCTCTGCATGGTATCCCTCCTCATCCGGTGACAGAATCCGCGCCCGTGCCGCCGGTGATGCGGATGCTCACGCGCTGCGGCAGACAGACGGCCGATTCGCCGGCGCGGGTAAGCAGGCCGGCTTCCACGCAGACCTGATCCGGACAGGGACTGGAAACGAACCGCGCGCCTTCGCGGCTCAGCTCGATCACCGTGCCGTTTGCCTCCACACGCTCCGGCTCCGAAAGGCCGGAAAGCGTTACGCGGCAAAGCTCCGTGCCGTTCTGTTCGATAATCGCGGTGCTGCCCGCCGGCTGCATCAGATTCCAAAGATAAAGCGCCGCCGCGAGCAGCAGCAGAATAAGCAGGAGAAGCGCTTCCCTTGCCGTGAATTTCCGCTTTTCCATGGCGTTCCTCTCTGTGTCTAGTCCGCCAGCGTATAGCCGTCGGCAGTCAGTTCAAAAGCGTCCTTCAGCCCGTCCGTTACGGTGATGACGCCGTTTTCATCGATGAAAATGCCCTCGGCGCCGTATTGGGCGAGCAGTTCGGCGCCCTTTTCCAGACCGAGCACAAAGCATGCGGTGGAGAGCGCGTCGGAGCGTGTTCCGCTGTCGCTCCACACCGTCACGGAAACCAGCCCCGTCTCCGCCGGATATCCGGTTTCCGGGTCGAGCAGGTGATGGTAGGTCTTTCCGTCCAGCGTGAAGCATTTTTCATAGCTGCCGGAGGTGGAGAGAAAACCGGATGCAATCGAGACGGAGCCGAGCGTGCCGTCTCCGTTCGGGTCGCGCACGGCAACGTTCCATTTCGCGCCGGAGGGCTTGGTGCCGTAGGTGCCGACACTGCCGCCGACCGAGACAATCGCCGCCTGCACGCCGGCTTCCCCGTATGCTTTGACCGCGGCGTCACACGCGGCACCCTTGCCGACCGCGCCGAGATCGACGGCGGTGTTCAGGTTCCGGAGCGAAGCGGTGCCTTCTTCCGCGTCAAGCCGCAGGCCGGTGTAGTCCACATACGGTAGCAGCGCCCGGATTTTTTCATCTGCGGGCACTTCGCGGCGTTCGCTGTCAAAATCCCAGAGCCGGGAGATCGGGGCAATCGTCACATCAAACGCGCCGCCGCTTTTCTCGGCGACATCCTGCGCAATGGCGAGAATCTCCATGGTTTCGCCGCTGAGCGTTATCCAGTCCTGACCCGCGTTGTCGTTGAGCTTCTGAATGTCGCTGCCCGAGACGCGCCATGAGATTTTGTTCTCGAGCGCCTGCACGTCGTCCGCCGCCTGCACGGCGCCCGCTTCGCGCGCGTCGCCGTAGACGGTCTGCTGCACATAGCTGCCCATCGCATACGTCGTCACCTCGTATTTTTCCGCGTCGCAGTCGAGCAGCGGAAGCAGCGCAAGCACAATAATCAGTACGAGCAGAACGGCGCACATAACGATTGCGAGCCGCTTTGCTTTCTGCTCGGACAGATTCCAAAAGGTGGTTTTTACGGGTTTTGCTTTCATAGGCTTCTGTCCTTTCTTATTGGCTTATTTTAGCACAGGTTCCGGAGAAAGTCCACTTTACAGGGCAAAGAAAAAACGGTAAAATAAAGCCGGAGAAAGGGGAGTATGGAGATGGAACGGAGAGGATGCTGCTTTACGGGCCACCGGAGCATTGCAGCGGCGGACAGAGAGCCGCTGCGCCGGGCGCTTGAGACGGAGATCCGTACGCTGGCCGGGCGGGGTATTTCGGATTTTTACGCGGGCGGTGCGCGGGGGTTCGATACGCTTGCGGCTGAGGCGGTTCTCCGCGTCCGGGAAACGCTGCCCGTGCGCCTGCACCTGATTCTTCCCTGCCGGGATCAGTGCCGCGGCTGGCCGACCGGTGACCGGCTGCGCTATGAGGAGATTCTGTGCGCGGCGGATTCCGTGCGCTATATCTGCGATGCGTTTGAAGAGGACTGTATGCGCAGGCGCAATGACGCGCTCGTTGCCGCCGCGTCGGTCTGCGTCTGCTATCTCAATCATCCGCGCAGCGGCACCGGCTATACCGTGCGCCGCGCCCGGGAGGCCGGGCTGGAGATTGTCCGCCTGATGACGACCGAGCCGGTGCAGACGGCGCTGCCCGGAACCTGAAGCGGCAGGAAAGAAAAAGAGACGTGCCTCGCGGTACGCCTCTTTTCCTGAAGGGATAAAAAATGAAAAATATAAAAGGTAGATAAACTCTGTGTTGTGCGGCTTTATGCCTTGACGCGCCCGATTGCGGAGATGATGAGATCCACGATGTCATCGATCTCGAATTCGGAGGAATCGATCGTCAGGTGATAGTTCGAGAGATCGTCCCAGCGCTTGTTGGAATAGAAGTTGTAGTAGTTGGCTCTCTGCTTGTCGCGCTTGGCGATGAAATCGGAGACCTTCTTTTCCTCGCAGAGACCCTTGCGCAGGATACGCTCGATGCGTGCTTCCTTGTTTGCGTGGATGAAAACGCGGAACACGTTCTTGTAGTCGCGCAGGATATAGTCGCCGCAGCGTCCGATGACGACGCACGGACCCTTATCGGCGGCGCTCTTGATGAGGTCGCTCTGCAGAATGAACAGCTTATCGTTGATCGGCATCTCATTGATGCCCGTGATGCGGCTGCCGAAGGTGTAGTTTCCCATGACCATCGAATACAGCAGGCTGTTTCCGGCCTTTTCATCTGCCTTCTCAAAAACTTCCTCGCTCAGGCCGCTCTGCTTGGCTGCCATGGCAATCAGTTGCTTGTCG
>JBJEOO010000234.1:0-1700 GCA_051880755.1 Hominenteromicrobium sp. | reverse complement strand
AACCTGTCCCGATTGTCAGGAAAAACCAAAGGCGGAATAATCCGCCCGAAACAAAAATTTATTGATTTGGAGGAAACTTAAATGGCAAAGTTTGTATGTATGGTATGCGGTTACGTTTATGAAGGCGAAACAGCTCCGGAGTTCTGCCCGGTATGTAAGGCCCCGGCTTCCAAGTTCCAGAAGCAGGAAGAGGAAATGACATGGGCGGCTGAGCATGTTGTCGGCGTTGCGCAGGGCGTCAGCGAAGATATCCTCGCGGATCTCCGCGCGAACTTCCAGGGCGAGTGCACGGAAGTCGGCATGTACCTTGCAATGGCGAGAGTCGCACACCGTGAAGGCTATCCGGAAATCGGTCTCTACTGGGAGAAGGCCGCTTACGAAGAGGCAGAGCATGCCGCAAAGTTCGCAGAGCTGCTCGGTGAGGTCGTAACGGACAGCACCAAGAAGAACCTCGAGATGCGTGTTGAGGCGGAGAACGGCGCAACGGCCGGCAAGTTCGACCTCGCAAAGCGCGCAAAGGCCGCAAACCTCGACGCCATCCACGACACCGTCCACGAGATGGCCCGCGACGAGGCGAGACACGGCAAGGCTTTCGAAGGTCTGCTGAAGAGATACTTCAAATAAGATTTCACGAAAACGGCGGGGCTTGTCCCCGCCTGTTTGTGTGTTATAATGATAACACACAATAGGAGGGAAATGAATGGTAACTTGCAGATGCGGGTGTGAATTTGAAAATTCCCGCTGGGATTCCCATGTCATGTGCCCGAAGTGCAAACGCATATATCCCAATGTTGCACCTGACATGTATCACCCAATATCAGAAGAAGAACGCCGTTGGAAATGTGAAAAGTGTGGTGAGCTGAACGAAAACAGCTATGCAGGCGCGCCCAGAAGAACTTGTGCCAAATGCGGTGCGAAACGCCCGGGCAATCCCAGCGACTGGTACGAAGTCTGACGGATTCACGACGAAGCCCGTCACGGCAAAGCCTTCGAAGGTCTGCTGAAGAGATACTTCAAATAAGAAAAACGCCTGAAATAAGGCTTTTCCAAGAGGAGAGGGAGCAATCCTTCTCCTCTTTTTCGTCTAATCGTGGAAAGCGTGGTGGAAAATCAGTTTGCCCGTCCGCCTCGTGTTTTGCTGCCCGGACACTTGCGGGGGCTTTATTTATGTGCTATAATCGCCGTGAAGCGGGCGCGGATGTCCGGCACGGAAATTCGGTGCATGTGATTCGGAAGAGCTGCTCTTTTTTGTTTTGAAGTGATTTTGATGCGCGGAGGTGCAAAATGAAAATCAAACGGATTTTGTGTACAGTACTGGTGCTGCTGGTGCTGCTGACCGGGTGCGCGGCAAAGCAGGCCGAGGAAAAGAAAACCCGGATGGAGCAGGAGGTTGAGGCTCAAATGGAGCTTCCTATGACGGTTCAGGAGGTTCTGGAGGACATCAGCGAAGTGGATTTCTTCTATCAGCTGCCGGATACATCTGCCTATCGGCAGGAGACGGTGGATGAGCCTGAGACGGATACGCAGCGTATCCTGTATTATGAAGATGATCGCCTTGTATTCGTCCGGTATATCGGATATGGTGAAGATACGTTTGACTGTTACACGCAGTCGAAAAGCGGTAATGACCTTGTGGTCCGGTACATCGATCAGGATGGAGCGCGATAAGGGGTTATGATTGAAGAAGAGAAGTATTCCTT
>JBJEOO010000233.1:0-1703 GCA_051880755.1 Hominenteromicrobium sp. | reverse complement strand
TCCGAAGTGCTTCTTTCAGGTCTTCCATAATTTTATCTTCCGAAGGCGCGTTCTTGCTGCTGACTTCAATTTTGGAAGGCTCTGCTTTTGTATCTTCAGTTGTTTCCACTTTTTCAGTTCCAGAAGAACTGCTTGAAAGTAAGGCGTCAAATGCAGCCGGTTTTTTACCGCAAGCGCACAAGGATAGTGTAAGAACGGCCGCTAAGACGAAGGACAGTGTTCTTTTCATGGTTTTGCCTCTTTTCACGTTTTTAGCACAGCATATTCAGAGATTTACTGTGCTTCTCAATAAGTATACCACATAAATCTGCAATTGTCTATTATCATAGACAATAAAATGTCTCTTTACGCATACAATTTGCGTAGAGAGGTGATGAATTTGCTGTGTGAGAATAATGTAGTCGGGCAGACGATTCGCGCAATACGTAAATCGAAGGGGATATCGCAGGAAGTGTTGAGCGGATTTGCCGGTATTGCCCGCACACATCTGACGATGATCGAATGCGGAACGAAGCAAGCAAATTTCTCCACAATCTGTAAGATTGCCCTTGCTTTTGATATGAAGCCCAGCGAGCTTGTTCGTAAAATGGAGGAAGTGGAGGAATCTGCGCAGAACCAGCAGAGCAGAGCATAAAAGAACCCCGGAAAAAGACGCTGAAATCTTCTTCCGGGGGTTGGGTATGACACTTCTCGTGTTATGTTGTTTCCTTTGTGATATTCCGCAGCCACTTTTTCTGGCGGTAGCGGATGTAGACGACGGGCATTTTGGCGAATTCGTCGAGGCTGAGGATGAAGTAGACCCACATCGGCGGGAGATTCAGCACGAATGCGGCAATGAAGCCGAGCGGCACGAAAACGCACCACATGGCGATGATGTCGCAGAAGAAACCGAAGCGGGAGTCGCCGCCTGCGCGGAATACACCGCAGATAAAGCAGGTGTTCACGGTCGGCCCGATGACGTATACGGCGCTGATCCAGACCATGATCTGCAGGTATGCCTGTGCCTGTGCGGTAAGCTCGATCATCGAGAGCACAATCGGGTGGCAGATCAGGATGACGCCGCTGCCGAGAAGCGAGGTGAAAAAGGTGAGCCACAAAAGCCGCTTTGCATCGCGCTCGGCACGGGCCATGTCGCCGCTGCCGATTGTTTTGCCAAGAATGATTGCCGTGCCGTTTGCGACGCCGAAGCCGAGGACAGAGGCAAGATTGCGCATGGTGGAAACAATGGAATTCGCCGCGACGATGTCCTCGCCGAGGTGCCCCATAATAACGGAATACATCGAGAATGCAAGACCCCAGACAAATTCGTTGCCGATGGCGGGCAGAGAATAGCGGATGAAGTCGCGCAGGAGTACGGAGCTGTGCAGCAGGAAGAGACGCGGACGCAGGCGGAGCTGCTTGAAGCGTTCGCCTGCGATGATGCAGAGCAGGAATTCCACGGCGCGCGCAATGACGGTCGCGAGCGCGACGCCGCGGATGCCCAGCGGCGGAAGGCCGGGAATCCAGCCGAAGATAAACACGGCGTTCAGCACGATGTTCAGCACGAGCGCCACGGAGTTGATGAACGTGCTGATCTTGACCTGCTCAATGCTCTTCATCGCGCTCAGATACGGCTGTGAAAAAGCCAGAAACAGATAGGAAAAACCGACGATACGCAGATATTCCGCCCCACAACCAATCGTTGCCGTGTCTGTCGTATACAG
>JBJEOO010000232.1:0-7258 GCA_051880755.1 Hominenteromicrobium sp. | reverse complement strand
AGCCAGTGGATGTCCTCTTTGATGGCGTCGACGTATTCCACGTCCTCCTTGGTGGGGTTGGTGTCGTCCATACGCAGGTTGCAGATGCCGCCAAAGCGCTGTGCCGTGCCGAAATCGATATAAATCGCTTTCGCATGGCCGATATGCAGATAGCCGTTCGGCTCCGGCGGAAAACGCGTGTGCACGGTCATGCCCGCGCAGCGGCCGCCTTCGCTGATGTCCTCAATCACAAAATCATCGATAAAGCTGGTGCTGATCTCCTCGGAGACCGGCTCTTTTTTAATATCCTCACTCATAGAAATTCCCGTACCTTTCCTGTTTTACCCGATTTTTTCCAAGCCGATATTCAGGCGGCGGAGCGCCTCTTCGCGGCCGAGCACCGCGAGAATCTCCATCGCGCCGCCGGGTGTGACCGTCTGGCCCGCAGCCGCAATGCGAACCGGCCAGAGCAGCGTACCGTTTTTGACGCCGAGCGTCTGCGCAAGCCCGATCAGCGCGTCATGAATCGCATCCATCTGCCAATCCGGAACGGCGCTGAGCGTTTCAATGGCTGCTTTGATCATGACCGGCGCATTCTCGAGCGTGGCCTTGCTCTTCTTATTGACAAACAGCTCCGCACCGTATTCCGGCAGTGCGCTGAAAAACGCGAGCAGCTGCGGAATCTCCTTGAATTTTGAAATGCGCGGCTGAAGGATCGCATCGAGCACCGGCCACGGCTTCTCCGCATCGCCAAACACCTCGCGGTAATACGGCATCGCATGCGCACGGAACGTCTCCGCGTCCATCCGGCGGATATACTCGCCATTGAACCAAAGCAGCTTATCATAGTCGAAAACGGCCGGCGACTTGCTGATGCCGTCGATGGAAAACGCCTGCTCAAGCTCCTTCAGCGAGAAGATTTCCTGATTGTCTTTCGGGCACCAGCCGAGCAGCGCAATATAGTTGGTGATGACCGGCGCCAGATAGCCGTCCTCCAGCAGGCCCTGAAAGCTGGTTGAACCGTGGCGTTTCGAGAGCTTCGAGACGGAACCGTCCTCATTCTTGCCCATAATCAGCGGCAGATGCACATAAACCGGCTTTTCCCAGCCAAATGCCTCATAGAGCAGGTTATATTTCGGCGTGGAGGTCAGATATTCGCAGCCGCGGACGACGTGCGTGATGTGCATCAGATGGTCGTCGATGACATTCGCGAAATTGTACGTCGGATAGCCGTCCGATTTCAGCAGCACCTGATCCTCAATTTCCTTGTTTTCAATCGTAATCGTGCCGTATACGGCGTCCTCAAACGAGGTTGCGCCGTCCAGCGGAACGCGCTGCCGGATGACATACGGCGTGCCGGCCTCGAGCAGGCGCTGAATCTCCGCCTCAGGCAGGTCACGGCAGTGACGGTCATAGCCGCCGAATTCGCCGTGAACGGACTCCAGCCGTTCCTTTGTGCAGAAGCAGTAGTAGGCCTTGCCCTCGCGGACAAGCTGCTCCGCATAGGGCTTGTAAAGCTCCTTGCGTTCGCTCTGGATGTACGGCCCGTATGCGCCGCCGCAATCGGGACCTTCGTCATGCTGCAGGCCGACCTGCTGCAGGGTATTGTATATCACATCGGTCGCGCCTTCCACATAGCGCTCCTGATCCGTATCTTCAATTCTGAGCACGAACGTACCCTGCTGGGATTTGGCCACAAGATACTCGTACAGCGCCGTTCTGAGGTTTCCGACGTGCATAAAGCCGGTCGGGCTCGGCGCAAAGCGTGTGCGTACCGTCACAAAAACGACCTCCTTGGTGATTCCATAATATAGAGTTAATTATATATCCCCATGGGCAAATTTGCAATAAAAAAATCGGGGAAAAGCGCGCTTTCACGCGTCTTTCCCCGCCCGTTATGACTGTCCTTTCAGATACAGCACATATTCCTCCAGACACATGCCGAGCGACTGCATCGCTTCGGCATGCTCCCGGCCGACATACCGGTAATGCCAGGATTCGTAATTGATTCCGGTAATATCTTCCTTATCGGCAGGATAGCGCTCCACAAAACCGTATTTCGCAGCGTTTTCCTGCAGCCATGCGTACGCCTCGGTATTCCGGAAATCACTGGAAACATCATTGAAATCCACCGCCAGACCGGTGTGGTGCTCGCTGTGCCCCGGCGCCTGAATGGTCAGGCGCGCGTGCTCATACGCTTCCTCGCGCGTCATGCCGTCGCGCATCCGGCTCTGCACGGCATTTTCCAGAATCTGCTCCTGCTCCTCCACGCTGCGGTAGCCGGAGGCCAGCCAGAGTGAGACGTTCGACGCATAGGCGTCGTCAAGCAGCATGCAAAGCTCGTCATATATTTTGAAATTCACCTGAATGTCGGAATACAGGCGCGGCGTCATTTCATAATCTTCAGGCAGCGGCACCTCATCATTGACGAGCACAAGCCGCCAGTCCGAAAGCTGCTCAAAATCCGGGCCGAACGGGTCGGGAGAAGCGGTCGGTTCCGCGGCCCCGGATTCCGCCGGCGCAGCCGCTTCCACCGGCTCCGTCCGCACGGGATGCGAGGAAAGCAGCGCCGTAATCGCCAGTGCCGCGATAATGCCGAAGGCAAGCGTCAGCAGCGTTTTCGCCTGTCTGTGCCGTACGGCCGCATATAGTTTTCTGTTTTTTCCGGGCGCCGTGTGTTTCCCCGCCATCCATAAACCGCCTTTCCGTTTCCGCCGAAATTCCCGTTAATTATTGAAAGTATACCACATGCGTGCTATACTATACCAGAACTTTTACAGAATTTTTGCAAAAGATTTCCAAATTTTCCGGCTGCCGCCCATCGCTCTTTATCCGGAACACGCCGGATCCCGGCGTATTGTGACGCTGCTGCCGAAAACTCTCTCATTTCTGCTTTGAAAGGAGCGCATCCCGTTTTGAAAAAAGTATTTATCCGCGGAAACCGCGGTGATTTTCCGAATTATGAAGCTGCGCTTGCCGCGTGCGGCACGGAGGCTGTTCTCTCCATGTGTCCGCAGGACGCTGAAAGCTGTGACGGACTGCTTGTGCCGGGCGGCGCGGACGTCAACCCCGTGCTGTACGGCCAGGAGAATACGGCGAGCCGCGGCATTGACGACGACCGCGACCGCGACGAAATCGCGCTGATCCGCCGTTTCTTCGCACTGAACAAACCGGTTTTCGGCATCTGCCGCGGCCATCAGGTGATCAATGTAGCCTTCGGCGGCGATCTGATTCAGGACGTTGCCGATCCCGATCACCACAACGCACTCGGCAGCGGCGGTGACAACATCCACACCGTCAGCGCCGTGCATCCGTTCATGCGCACGCTCTACGGCGACGTTTTTCCTGTCAACAGCGCGCACCATCAGGCTGTCGGACGGCTTGGAGACGGCCTGCTCGCGACCTGTATCAGTGACGACGGCGTAAACGAGGGCTTTATTCACGAGAACGGCCGTGTCATCGGCGTACAGTTTCACCCGGAGCGCATCGGCTTTCAGCACCTGCGCCCCGACGCGGTAAACGGCGAAAAGCTGTTTGAGGTTTTTCTCCGCCTTCTGTAAATCCCGGCCCAGTATATCGCGGGAGATGTGAGAAATCTGCCGAAACCGCCCGCCTGTCCGCCTTTTTCCGCCTCACGCCCAAAACCGCCGAAAAAATGATTTTCCGCAAAAAACATCTTGCTTTTTTCCCGCGCATCGTGTATAATCATTTGTGTTGCCCGGGTGTAGCGCAGTTTTGGTAGCGCGCTTGAATGGGGTTCAAGAGGCCGCAGGTTCAACTCCTGTCACTCGGACCAGTCAAAAAGCCGCATGAATGCTGAAAATTCAGTATTTATGCGGCTTTTTTATTTTTGATCTATCTTCACGACGCTTTGTGTTTTAGCTGTATTTCTCTGTTCTTTTCCCTGCATCCGGATATCGTCGGCCGCCGTCCTGCATATACTGGTCTTGTATGAGTAAGGAGGGCTGACATGGACAACACACAGGCATATATTGTATCCTCGCTGGAGCTGCATCTGTTTTTTGCGCGCATCATGAAGGAGCACGCGCTCTTTCTGAAATCCGGCTTTCTGCCGCACAACTTGAACGAAATCCGCGAAGCCGATCGGCTGCTGCGGCAATTCGAGCGGGTGCTGTCGCGCGCTACGATGCTGAGCAGCGGCGTTGTCTCCTGCACGGTTCTGAAATCGGGTGAAATCTGCACACGCTTTACCGAATGTGCCGAACAGCAGACCCAGCGTCTGACCGGCACCCAGCTTGACCGCGCGCTGACTGCGCGGCAGGCCAGACTGAACGGACGCGCCTGCGAGGACCCGCTGCGCGTCCCCGGAGATTTTCCCCGGCAGATCCGCTGCCTGAATCAGGAAGCGCTGGCGCTCGTCAACCGGCTGATCGCTTTCAAGGAACGTCTGCTGAACGACGTGGGAGCATGCCGGCTGTTTACCGCGAACTATCCCCTGCTCATTGCGCACATTCTGCGCGAAGCCCGGCTGTACCGTGCGTATCTGCTCCGTCTGGAAAGGCGCGGCGACTGCAGCTGCCGGGAGCTGGAGGACTGCGAACGGTTTTGGAACCGCATCATGATGGAACACGCGCTGTTTATCCGCGGCCTGCTCGACCCGGCTGAGGATGAGCTGATCCGTGCCGCGGACGGCTTTGCCGGCGATTTCAGAAAACTGCTGGATGACGCTGCCGCCGCAAACGACAAGGCCGCCTGCAGCGCGTCCTTGGAGCTGACCCGCAAGCTCCGCGATTTCAAGCAGGCCGGCATCGAAGGCATCGAAGCGTGCAGAATCCGCTCGCTGATTCTCCCTCTGCTCGCCGATCATGTTCTGCGCGAAGCCAACCACTATATCCGGCTGCTCGAAGCCTGAGCAACCGCAAAAAAGCATTGGCGCCTTTCCGGTGGCCAATGCTTTTTTCTGTGAAAACCGTATTAAAAATCCATTGCCATGCGGCTGGATTCTTCCTCGTTCAGCTCCGCGACCTGAGTGTCCATAACCCGGTAAACGCGCTGGCACATGTTCAGAACGCTCGGACGGTGCGTCGTCACGATGCAGGTCTTGTTCGGCTTTTGCTGGATGATGTTTCTCAGCACCTGACGCTCGGTTGTGACATCCAGCGCGGAGGTCGCCTCGTCCAGCAGCAGAACCGGCGCGTCGCGCAGAACTGCACGGGCAATCGCCACACGCTGGGCCTGTCCTTCCGAAAGGCCGCGTCCGCGCTCGCCGATCCTGCTGTTGATCGTCTCCGGCAGCTTCTGCACGAAATCCCACGCGCAGGCAATCCGGAGCGCTTCAATAATCTCCTCGTCCGTCGCATCCTCTTTCACCATGCGCATATTCTCCGCAATCGTACCGGACAGGATCGTATTGCCCTGCGGCACATACGCAAACAGATGGCGCGTATCGGCATTCATTGGAAGCTCACAGCCGTCCGCCGCACGGATCACCACCTCGCCGGCCTGCGGGCGTACAAGGCCGAGAATCAGGCGGATCAAAGTCGTTTTGCCCTCGCCGGACGCGCCGACCAGCGCGACAATTTCACCCGGCTTCGCAATCAGCGCAGAATGCTGAATCACGTTTTTGCCGTCCGTATACGCAAAATCCGCGCCGCGCATTTCCACCGTAAAGCCGTCCGCCGTGTGTTCGTCCAGCTCGCTGCTTTCCGGAATATGCACTTCCTTCGGCAGCTCAACCAGCTCGCGGATACGGTGCGCGGAGACCGAGCTGTTCAGGAACGACGGGATAATCGACACAACGCTGTTGAATGCACCTGTGAGATTGCTTCTCTGCTGCAGGAAGAGCGTCATAGTGCCGTAGGTGATGGAATGCGTCCAGAGCCGGAAAAGGCAGTAGCCAAAAGCGACAAACTGCACGACCGTGCCCATGGCGGAGAGCAGGATATTCGTTTTAATGGTAAAAAGATTATAGGCCAGACTGACATCCTTGAATTTCTTCTGCCACCAGCGCAGCTTTTTGCTGTAATGCGGCGCAACGCCGAAGGATTTGATGGAATCGAAGTTATAGAACGTTTCCACCTCAAAGGTCATCAGATTGCTGCTCATCTCGCGCACTTTTTTGCCGTATTCCCGCTGTTTTTTCACGACAAACCGGGAAATCATCAGCATGAACGGCGCGCTGGCCAGCGCAATCAGCGCCATAATCCAGTCATAGTGCAGGATAACGAGAAACGTGGCGATGAACCGGTACACGGCGATGACAATCGTCGGCAGCCAGCTGATGGCGTTGCCGCTGACCGTGCCGATATCGCTGTTGAAGCGGTTCAGAATATCGCCGTTTGAGTAACCGTTCAGAGCCATCCAGTCGGCATCCACAATCTTATCGAAAATATCGGCCTGAATATCATTGTTGATGAAAATGCTCAGCTTCGTCGAAATGCGGTTGATAATGCTGTCAAAAGCCAGACTGAACGCGGCGCTGCCCACCATAATCAGCGCGAGCAGCACGAGCTTGTCCGTCTGATAGCCGGTGATGATATCGATCAGATATTTGCTCGCCACGCTGCTGACAAGCCCCATCGTCGTGCTGAGCACACCGAGCAGCACATAAAAGATTATGGCAAACTTATAGCGCTTGCTGTAACTGAATATCCATTTCCAGTCCTCGATAATCTCGGAAAACGTGCCGTCCTTTATGCGGGAAAGCAATATATTCACGGACTCAAACGGAGTCTTTCTTGTTTTTTTCGATTTTTCTTCCATGACACACCTCTCAGCGAAACAGGCCGTACAGCCGCGAAATTACGCGCCGCAGCGGGATCATATGGATCCATACATGCGCGAAAAACGCCCACCAGAAATCGCCGGGCTGGATCCGCTTGCCCTTGCGTATCACCCCGGTGACAACCGCAAAAATCTGCTGCCGCTGAACCGGGCCTTCAATAACGGTCTGCGCGTCGCCGACAATATAATAACCGTCCTGCTTCACCTTCCAGATCCGGTGCATGACATACTGGCCGCCGGGACGTACAAAAAACACCATATCCCCCGTGCGCAGCGGCCGGTCGGGTTTTTTGAAAAAAATCGTATCGCGCTGGTGAATCAGAAACGGCGACATGCTGCTGCCGGAAATCACCATGCTGACCTCCCGGCCTTCCTCGACCAGGCCGCGCAGCATCGTGACATATTCTCTTGTATCGACAACCTTCATAGCGGCTCCTTTCCGGACCGGCGGCTAAGCCATATCATCCAGCAAAGCAAGATACGGCGCCCTTTCGTTTTCCGGAAGAAATGCGATCTGCTGGGCAAACATCTCTCT
>JBJEOO010000231.1:0-7310 GCA_051880755.1 Hominenteromicrobium sp. | reverse complement strand
GTTTTCAAGACCAATACGGACCCGTCTCAGGGCGAGCTGTTCAATTACGTCGGCCAGAGCTATACGGACTGGACGGGACGCAGCGAAGCGAAAATGCAGTTTTACTATGAGATCATGAAGCGCAGTATGGTGAACACCGGCGTCGATCTCAACGAGGACGATGAGATTATCCTGCTTTCCACCTGTTCGTATGAGTACGAGGGCTTCCGTACGGTTGTCGTGGGCCGCAAGGTGCGCGAGGGCGAAAGCACGGTTGTCGATACCTCCAAAATCACCGAAAACGAAAACGCGCTGTTCCCGGATATATGGTATGCTTCCGGCAAAGCGCCGGACTACTGGCCCGAAAAGTTTGAGGATGCCCTTGCAGCCGGGAAGATCGACTGGTATTCGGGCAGTCTCTTCGATTGAGCGACAGTCAGAGAATCAACTGAAGAAGCGTTTCGGCGTCGTCCGCCAGATGGACGGCGCCGTTTTCTTTCAGCTCGTCCGCATCGCGGAAGCCCCATGTCACGCCGGCGGTTACAATGCCTGCGTTTGCGCCGGTTTGCATGTCCACGCCGCTGTCTCCGACATACAGGCATTCGGCAGGCTGCACGCCAAGCTCCTCGCAGAGCCGGCGTAGAGCGGTTGGGTCCGGCTTCTTCGGGATACCCGCGCGCTGTCCGTGCACCCGGTCGAACAGGCCGGTGAAGAGCGGGTCCGCAATGAAGCAGGTCATGTTATCCGGCTTGTTCGAGAGCACGGCTGTCTTGATGCCGGCATTCCGGACCGTGCGCAGCAGCTCCGGAATGCCCGGGTACGGCTCGACAAGGCGGGTCGGATCGCTTTCATAGAGCGCGTCATACGTTTTGCGCAGGGCCTGCGCGTCTGCCTCCGTATAGGGCCTCCCGGTGGCTTGGAGCATCCGGCGCATCAGTACATCCGCACCGTTGCCGACAAGCCGGCGGTAGCGTTGAGTTTCAAGCTCGGGATAGCCGTGCGCCCGCAGCGCCGCGTTGCCGAAGCCCGCAATGGAGGCAAGCGTATCTGCCACCGTTCCGTCCATATCAAAAATCACTGCTTTTACCTTTGCCATAAAAATCCGTCCTTTACCTGTTTACAGGCTGTTCTGCGGCGTATATCCGCGTGTTTTGTTCGTGAAAAGATCATAGCCGGTGATGGCGGTGCAGCGCGTACCGTCAAAAACGAACCGCACGACCCACGGCATCAGGCTGCGGATCGACTGAAAGTCGCTGTAACCGAACGACGGGTCAAAATAGTTCACGATCGTGCTCAGCGCCGTGCCGTGGCTGCCGATGGCGACATGCTGCCCCGCATAGGTGCGCAGAACGTCGGAAAGCGCCGAAATATTCCGCTTCTGCACCGAACGGAGCGTTTCACCGTCCGTGTACTTGTAGTCAAAATCCGCCCACTGGCGGCGGCAGAAGCCATCGAAATCCTCGATCCATACGCTGTCCACGCGCCGCTCGCGAAAATCCGGGATGAGCGTAATGGCCAGATTGTTCCGGTCGGCGAAATCGTGGACGGTGTCCACAGTGCGCTTATAAGGGCTGGAAAGCACGGCCGAGATGTGCTTGTCCTCGAGAAAGGCGGTGACAAGCGCGCGGTCGCGCAGTCCCTTTTCGGTCAGCTCGCGCGTCTGGTCGTCGTGATTGCCGTAATTCGGCTCTGCATGGCGGACAAAATACAGCTCTGTCATGTTTTGCATACTCCCGTCGTTTTCTGCCTCTCAGTATACCGCGTTCCGCCGGGAATTGCAACCCGAGTATCTGACCTTAAATAATATGTAAAAACTGACCATTGAAACAAGGCCAGATGCGCGCTATACTGTTGATACCAAAGGGGGTAAAAAAATGAAAAACAAAGCATCCATTTACAAAGTCGTTACGGTCGGCCTGCTTGCCGCGCTCGTATTCGTCTCCAATTATCTGAGCTTCCCGATTCCGGTGCCGGTGGGCGATATTTCGCGTATTCACCTCGGCAACGTGTTCTGCCTGCTCTCGGGCTTCGTCATGGGGCCGATCGGCGGCGGTCTGGCGTCCGGCATCGGCGCGATGCTGTATGACCTGACGAATCCGGCCTATATTGCGTCCGCACCGTTCACCTTCGTGTTCAAGTTCCTGCTTGCGTTTGTCTGCGGCCTGATCGCCCACAACGGCAGGCTTTCGGGCAGCATGCTCAGCGAGTGTAGAATTTCCACACCGCGCTATTTTATTGCGGCGGTGGCCGGCAGCGTGACATACATCATTCTGTATCTTGCGAAATCCTACATCACGGCAGTGCTGGCCGGCAGCGCACCGGAAGCGGCCGGCATTGCGCTGATCACAAAGCTCGCGACGAGCAGTGTCAACGCACTTCTGGCGGTGCTGATCTCCGTCCCGCTTGCGGCGCTGATCAAGAAAGCGCTCAAGAGTGCAAAGCTTACGGCATAAGACAATTTTCCGCAAAAATCCGCCGGGCGGCTTGTCTGCCTGACGGTTTTTTGCTATAATGAGAACATCTTATTTTGCGGAGGGCTGATTTTATGCTTCTTATTCAAAACGGCAGAATTCACGACGCCATCCACCGCGAGCCGTACACGGCGGATATTCTGGTCAAAGACGGCAAAATTGCCGAAATCGGTGAAAACCTCGCGGCGGACTGCCCCGCGATCGACGCTTCCGGCCTGAATATCTACCCGGGCTTTGTAGAAGCGCACTGCCACATCGGCCTTGACGGCAGCGGCATCGGCTTTGAAGGGGACGACTGCAACGAAATGACGGATATTCTCACGCCGCAGCTGCGCGCAATCGACGGCATTGAGCCGATGGATCCGGCATTCCGCGAAGCGCTTGCCGAGGGCGTTACCACCGTCTGCACCGGCCCCGGTTCGGCCAATGTGCTCGGCGGCCAGTTTGCGGTTATCAAGACATACGGCAGCCGCGTCGATGATATGATCGTCAATCCCCGCGCGGCGATGAAGTGCGCGTTCGGCGAAAATCCGAAGCGCTGCTATAAGGATAAAAACAACTATTCGCGCATGTCCACGGCGGCAAAGCTCCGGGAAGCGCTGATGAAGGCCCGTGAATATGACGAGAAGAAGCAGGCGGCCGGGGATGATCCCGCAAAGCGTCCGCCTCTGGATTTCAAACTGGAAGCGCTTCTGCCTGTGCTGCACGGCGAGATTCCGCTGAAGGCGCATGCGCATCAGGCGGACGATATCTTTACCGCAATCCGCATCGCCAAGGAGTTCGGCGTGCGGCTCACGCTCGAGCATGTCACCGAGGGCCATCTGATTGCCGAAGCGCTCGCTGCGGAAAACTATCCGGTTGCCGTCGGGCCGTCTCTGACGCATCCGACGAAGTTCGAGCTGCGCAACAAAACGTTTGAAACACCCGGTGTGCTCGCAAGGGCCGGCTGCCATGTTTCCATCATTACGGATTCGCCGGTGATTCCGCAGTGCTACCTGCCGCTGTGTGCCGCGCTGGCGGTGAAGGCGGGCATGGACCCGTTTGATGCGCTTCAGGCGATTACCATTCACCCTGCGGAGCATATCGGCGCCGCGGATCGTGTCGGCTCGATTGAGATCGGCAAGGATGCCGACCTCGTCCTCATGGAAGGCCCCTGGGACGCCGTTTCTTCCACCGTCCGTGCCGTTCTTGTGGACGGTGTCGTGCGGGCCGGAGAGAATCTTTCATAAAAAAGTCCGCTTTGCTTCACATGAAATTCACATAGTACCGGGATAATAGAATCAATCCGAACGGGGAAAAATAAAGGTTGAAAAATCGTTCGGAATGTGTTATTATGTGAAAGGAGCAAGGGATCATGAGCGACAATCATGAGAAATTCCAAAACGGTTTTGACTCGACAAGCGGATTAAAACCGAATGACACAAACGCTTCGACAAACCCGCCGCATACCTACGGCAGCACATACAGCGCACAGCCCACTGCACCCGCGTATACGTGGAATGCCCAGCCCGGTCAGCCGGCAGGCAGCGGTTATAATCCCGGCGGCTATCCGGCCCCCGGCGCCTATAACGGCGGTTTCCATGCACCCGCGCCGAAGAAGAAGCACGGCGGAAAGCTTGCTTTGAAGATTCTGGCCGTTGTTCTTTGCTGTGCGGTCACCTCGGCGGCGACGCTCGGCGTCTTCGTTCTGCTGATTCAGAACGGCGTTGTAAATGTGCAGTCCTCCGGCGGCAACGCGGCTTTCACGATTTCCCGTGTGGTCAGCGGAGAGCCTGAGGAATCCACCGGAACGGTTTCCGCCCTGAGCGATCAGGATATTGCGGAAAAGTTGATTCCCTCCGTCGTGTGCATTCAGAATTATCAGGTGTCTGAGCGGTATGGCTTTCTGGAGGCTGCCGCGGACAACAGCAATGTTTCTCCGGCGGGCGAAGGCTCCGGCATCATATTCAGCGAAGACGGCTATATTGTGACGAATGAGCATGTCGTGGACGGTGCAACATCGCTGAAGGTTATCCTTTCGGACGGCACCAAATACGAAGCGGAGCTTGTCGGCAGCGATACGCTGACGGATCTTGCCGTCATCAAGATCGATGCAGCCGGCTTGACCGCCGCAGAGTTCGGTTCTTCCGAGGATCTGCGCGTGGCGGATAAGGTGATTGCCATCGGCAATCCGGGCGGCTATGAGCTGAACTCCAGCGTGACCATCGGTTATGTTTCTGCGCTGAATCGTGCCATTACCAACAGCTCCACCGGCTACACGATGGAATACATCCAGACCGATGCGGCGATTAACCCCGGCAACTCCGGCGGCGCCCTCGTCAACAGCTACGGTCAGGTCATCGGCATCAACTCGGCGAAGATTTCCGCCACGGGCTATGAAGGCCTTGGGTTTGCCATTCCGTCGGATACGGCGCAGCCCGTGATCTCCGATCTGATGAATTACGGTTATGTCAAGGACAGAGCCGTGATCGGTATTTCCGGTCAGTTTGTCGACAGCCTTACCGGCCGCTTCTACGGTCTGCCGCAGGGCGAATATGTCGGCCAGCTCAATACGCTGAATGCGAAAGCCTCCGGTCTGCAGGTCGGTGATGTGATTATGTCGATCGACGGGCAGAAGCTTGAGAGCGAAGCGGTGCTCCGTTCCGCGATCAATGCCAAGAAGCCGGGCGATACGGTTTCCCTCGAGGTTTATCGGTCGTCGAGCGATGAAACGCTCACCATTGAGCTGAAGCTCTCCGAATATACCGGAGAATCCTAAATTTGAGTACGAGTCTTTTTCATAAATCTCCTTTTTCAAGCAACGAAGCCCGGGGGTAACCCCGGGCTTCGTTGCGTCCTGAGCACAATCAGCCCCTGATTCCGTTTTGCCGTGTCGGAATCAGGGGCTGATTTTTGCGGTGAAAAGAACGGTTCACGCTGCGTCCAGCGCGGCGGCGACAACCTGACCGGCGGTGTAAAGGCCGGAGGTGCCTTCCTGCACGCATACGGCAAACGCATACGGCATGGATTCATCATCGGAGAAGCCGACGATCCAGCAGTTCGGGTTCTGGTTATCCAACTCGGCGGTGCCGGTTTTGGCGCAGAGGGTATAGCCGTTGAAGAGATAATCGCCGTAATAATTGGCCACATTGTTGCGCATCATGCGGTGCAGCGCTTCGGCAGTGGCGGAATCGGTCAGCGTATAGGTTGTGCCCGTGCCGTGGCCGGTGATATACGGCTCCGGTGTTTTGCCGCCGTTTGCAATCGCACCCATCAACAAGGCCATGTGGTACGGATTGGCGAGCACTTCGGCCTGACCGACGGCGCTCCAAGCCGTTTCCAGATTGCTTGCGTCGGAAAGATCGATGGTGCTTTTGCAGGTCGTAACCGAGTCAAAGGAAAACGATTCGCCGAATCCCATTTCTTCGGCTTTCTTCTGCAGGTTGTCCGCGCCGATATCCAGCGCGAGCTGCGCGAAATAAATGTTGCACGAGTAGCCGAGCGCCTGTTCGAGATTCAGCTCGCCGTGATAGTTCAGGCAGGTCACATGGCTGTCGCCGAGCGCATAGGTCTCCTCGCAGGTATAGGTGCGTGTATCCCAATCGGGCAGGTAATCCATGGCCGCAGCGGCGGTCACAAGCTTGAAAATCGATCCTGGCGTATAGCTGGAGGAGAGCGTGTGGTCGAGGAAAACACCCTCGTACGCTTCGTTGTCATTCAGGTCGCCGGGTACGTTCATCGGGTCGTAGGTCGGTGCGCTGAGCTTCACAAGAACCTCTCCGGTCTTGTAATTGTAAATGAAGGCCGAGCCGTTGCGTCCGCCGAAAGCGTTGTATGCCGCGGCGTTCGCGTTCGCATCGACCGTGAGCTGCATGCTGCTGCCGAAATCGGAGAGCACGGTGCGGTTTAGGCCGGTGATCGGGTTATAGCCGACAAGCTTCGAGCGGTGCACGGACTGTACGGCGGTGCTGATGTAACCGCTGGAATCGCCGACGGTGTGCAGCAGGGAGCGGCGGACGCTCTCGCTTTCGGCGTAGACGCGCGTGCCGTCCACGGTCTGCGCGAGAATCATGCCGTCACGGTCGGTGATGGTGCCTGCGGAAACGGTCGTATCCGAGCCGTAAATATGGCCGTTATACGGCTGGGAAGCCCATTTCGCGCCGTTCACCGCGAGATTCAGCACGAGGTAAACCAGTCCGCCGAGAAAGGCAAAAAGAAGAATATATAAGACAAACGAACGGAAACCGGTGGTTTTCATCGGGCATCACTCCTTTCTCCTGCGTGTTCGTCCGGGTGAAAGCTTTTCTTCCGGTATTTTGACGGTCATTCTCCGGGGCTGCCCGGCGGTGTTTGTCCGCGCGGCCGGCCGGGCATTTCCGGCCGTGTTTCCCCGTGTGCGTCTGCCCGACGGATTTCCTTCCGCGGCGAAGCGAGGCTCGCCGAAGGATTCCGCAGGCTCGCCGCGGGACGTTCCCGCACCCGCGCGCTTTGCGCCGTAGGTGCGCTCATCCGATGCCTTGAGGAACGCCATAAGTCCCCAGACGGACATCATGCTGGAGCCGCCGGCGCTGATAAACGGCAGTGTGACGCCGGTCAGCGGCAGGACGTCGGTTGGGCCGAAAACGTTGAGACAGGTCTGGAACAAAAGCATGCCGGCAACGGCGCAGGCCGCAATTGCGTAGAAGGTGGAACGGCTGCGCGTCACGTCGCTGCGGGCGTAAAGGATGAAAAGCGCGATGGCGGCGAGCACCACAAGCCCCATCAGAAGACCCTGCTCTTCACAGAGCATGCCGAAAACCAGGTCGCTGTCGGCGGCGGCAATGTATTTCAGGCAGCCGTTGCCGAGACCCAGACCGAAAAAGCCGCCGCTTGCAATATATG
>JBJEOO010000230.1:0-1744 GCA_051880755.1 Hominenteromicrobium sp. | reverse complement strand
CATACACCGAGAAGCCGCATGAAGGTCTGATTGCTCAAACGCGCGAATACATTGCCTATACGGAGCGCTTCCTTACAGAAGACGCGCATACGCCGCGTTTTACGGTCGGGCAGCGTGTCCGGCACAGTGTTTTCGGCGCGGGAGAGGTTCTGGACGTGGATACGGCAAAATCCGCCTATCTGATCCGCTTTGATGAAATCCCAACGCCGCGCTCAATTTCCTTCCGGGTGAAATTGTTTGACGGTGAATCCTGAGTACAGCGCAATCCCTGCAACAGAAAATCAACAGGTGAAATCAAATGAAAATATCAACTGAAATTGCTTCTGCCGCGCACAAGATCGGCGAAGAAAAAACACTCGAATATTTGGCAAAAGCCGGATTTGACGCATGGGATTTTTCCATGTTCGATATGTGCCTGTATGACTGGAGCACGCAGACCTGCCGGGTCTCCAATCATCCGCTGGCCTCCGGCCAATATCTGGCTTTTGCCAGAAAACTGAAGCGCATCGGCCTGGACAACGGCCTTGTCTGCAACCAGTCCCACGCGCCCTTTCCCAGCGGCTGCGCGGAAGTTCGCTCCTATCTGAAGCGGGCGATTGAATGCACGGCTGAAGCCGGCGGGCAGATCTGCATCATTCATCCCGACAACGATAAATCCGCACAGGAAAATGCCGAGATGTATCTGGAGCTGCTGCCGTTTGCCAAAAGCTGCGGTGTGAAGATTGCGGCTGAAAACATGTGGGATTGGGACCGCCAAAAAGATGAATCCACCTTTGCCGCCTGCGCGAGTACGGAAAGCTTCGTCGAGCATCTTGACCTTGTCAACGACGATTTCCTCGTCGCATGCCTCGACATCGGGCATGCCGAAATGCGCGGATCCGGTTCAGGCGCCGTGGAAATGATTCATGGACTGGGCAGCCGCCTGCAGGCACTGCACCTGCACGACAACGACCGGTGGCACGATTCCCACCAGATTCCGTTCTCCATGTCCATTGACTTTCCTTCAGTTGTTCAGGCCCTGAAAGAGATTGGCTACAAAGGTTATTTCACGCTGGAGGCCGATCAGTATCTGACCCCATACCATGCGGAAAATATTCTTGACGGCATCAAAAACCTCTCCGCTTCTGCAAGGAAGCTTGCCGATATGTTTGAAGCATAACCGAATTTTCCCTAAAAAATCAGATTGAACAGATAAGGACGGCGCCGGAAATCCGGCGCCGTCCTGCTATTCGGCAAAAATATATGGTTTGAGTTTTTCCAGCAGCGTGCTGCCGATGCCTTCGACCTCCTGCAGCTCACCGATATCATGAAACGCACCGTTTTCCTCGCGATATGCGAGAATCCGCGCGGCCAGCACCGTTCCGATGCCGGGCAGCTCCATAAGGTCTTCCGCGCTGGCTGTGTTGATGTTGATCCTGTCCGTTTCGGTATCGAGAACCCCGGAGTCGGTCTGCGCGGCAGTACGCACAATGCGATACGGCTGAAGAACCTGATGCACCGTGAGAATACGTGCAAAAACCAGCCCGCAGCCAACCAAAAACAAAGCCGCAAGCAGCAGCGTTCTCTGCAAACCGGATTTCACGGTGATCCCCTCCCCTATGCGTCTCCTATTCCTCTGTTCGGAGTGTGCGCAGAAAATCGGTAAAATACGGCGGCAGCGGCGCTTCAAACTCCATGTAATCCCCGGTTCGCGGATGAATAAACCCGATAAGGCCGGCATGGAGACACTGACCGTGCAAAGATG